>JAGWPQ010000379.1 GCA_028877045.1 Bacteroidota bacterium
ATTTAAAATACCACCTGATTCTTCAATGAGGTCAATCTCTTGTTGGGCATGGGTGCGCCAAAAATAACTGTTCACAAAATTATTAGTATAACTATTTATTTTTCTTCTTTCGCTCATTAAAAAATTTTCCCACAAGGCTCCAATATCCTGGCGCAAATTAATTGTATTAAAATTCTTCACGATCGCATTGCGTACACCATTATCATAAAAATATATCTTCCTTCCTTTCTTAATTTCATTACGCAAGTTTCGGCTGAATGCACCTACTTGAAAAATAATAAAGCATTTTTCTAATAAGGAAATATAATGTTCAATAGTTTTATGATCTGCTCCTACTGATTGGGCTATTTCAGTAAATGAAACTTCACTTCCAATTTGAAAAGCCAATGCCAATAATATTTTTTCAAGCAATGCCGGCCTGCGGATTGATTCTAAAGAAAGTAAATCTTTATACAAGTAATCATTTGAAAGTGCCATTAAAGTACGCTGCGCATTTGCTGAATTATTAACAACATCAGGATAGAATCCGTAAATAAGCCTTTGCGCTAACAAACGCTTTTCTTCAAGTGCTGAACTATTGGCTATCATCTCGCCGGTAGAAAATGGATAAAGGTGGTATTCTCTTTTTCTTCCAGTAAGCGGTTCAGTAATTTCATTAGCTAATTCAAGTGCAGATGATCCAGTTGCAATAATTTGAGTATCCTTAAAATTATCAACCATCAACTTTAGCGTAAGTCCAATGTTTTTGACACGTTGTGCTTCATCTATGAAAACAAGTTGGTTATTACCAATTAGTGCTTTAAGTTGTGTTGAGGAAACGTTTTCTAACGAATGTCTTATATCAGGTTCATCACAATTCAACCATAAAGCCTGAAGCTTATTCTCATTTCGAATGGTTTCAAGCAATGTTGTTTTACCAACCTGACGAGGGCCAGTTACAATAATGGCTTTCCCTTGAAATAGATCAGCTTGTATGCTATTTTTGATGATTCTATGTATCACAATCCCAAAATTAATATAAATTACGGGATTACGTTCTTAAATTTTATTTTTTTTATAAGGATAATGCCAGACTTCACCGGATTTTGCTAATCCACGTTGAGTAATTATAAAATATACCGGTAGCATGTAGATTTAGAGATTTCCAGTATTTCTAAAATTTCAGGTATTTCTTTTTTAGATTTAAAAGTTGTTTGGCTAGCTAAACACTATAAAAGCTGTCTGCAATCTTTCAGTCTAATACCTCGAGTAAATAATCCTCTTATGTCTTAAAAGTCGGTCATTTTGTAAGACATCATTTTAGTTTGAGTTATTTGTGATCCGGGTGTAAAACTCATATTTATTTTAAAAATACTTTTATTTCTTGCAATGAAACAGATAATTGCATAGTCATACTATTGTATAGATCATAATGGAAACACAGCAATTGCTTAATGAATGCTTAAAAGGCAAAAAGGAAGCACAGTATCAGTTATATAAAAAATATGCTGCCGCTATGTTGGGGCTTTGCTATCGCTATACCAAAAGTTATGAGGATGCAGAAGATATTTTACAAGACGGATTTATACGGGTGTTTACGCATTTAGATCAGTTTAAACGGGATGGTGAACTGGGTGCATGGATACGGCGGATAATGGTAAATGCTGCGCTGACTTATTTAAATAAACACAGCCGTTACCGGAAAGAAATGAATGTGGATGAAATGGTTTTGCATCCGGTAAGTGACGACAACCCCGATATAAAATTAGAGACCAAGCAATTGGTCGAAACAATAAGGCAATTGCCCGTAAGCTATCAAACCATTTTTAATTTGGTGGCTGTTGAAGGGTATGATCAAACAGAAGTAGCGGAGCTTTTAAAAATGAATACGAATACGGTTCGCAGCCAATACAGCAGGGCTAAAACAATATTGATCAAAATGCTGAAGGAGAATAATAATATACCAGAAATAAAAACTAATGCAGGGAAGATTTGAAAAAAATATTGAACAACAATTAAGCAATTTCAGCTTGGAACCTTCACCGCAAATATGGAAGGATGTTGAAGCTGCTTTGCATCCACGCCAAAAACGCCGGGGGATTTTTTGGTGGTGGGTGCTCCTTTTGGGATTGTTGCTGGGGGGTGGCGGATGGTGGTTTTACAATTCAACCAACGAAACAAAAATCAATATTAATTCAACAACGATTCAAAATAAAAAAGAAATAAACGATGATTTAATTGATGATAAAAACAAACATGTTGAAAATACTCCATCAACCGTTCAACCACAAAAAAACAAAACGGATAATGCTGTTATAGAAACAGCCGGCAATAATTTAATTGTTCGATCAATAAAAGCAATTGACAGAAAAGATACAATTCAGAAAGCCGAAAATAATGTTGTGGTTAAAGACGCAATTCATCAAAATAAAATAACAGCATCAACAACATCAGTAGTCTCAACTCAAGTAAATAATGCAACTAACAGTAAAGAAACTGCAGCAGATACTTCAAAAAACCTGCAGCAACAAAATGTAAATCCAACCGGTTCAACAAATAAAGAACTTACTATAACGAAAGATAAAAACGATTCATTTGCAATACCTTCTTCATCAAATAGTTTTATCCGAAAAGGAGAAAAAAATAAAACCGACCATTGGTTGATAACCTTCGGTGGGGGTGATTTGCACACAAATCAAATAAACTTATTTCCGGTAACAGCAGCTTTTTATGCAAATGTGGGTTCATCAAATCCGGGAACCGTTTCTAATATCGGTAATCAAATAGCCGAAGCTTCAAAAGGCTTTAATTTTTTTGCAGGAA
>JAGWPQ010000380.1 GCA_028877045.1 Bacteroidota bacterium
AAATATGTTTACTTCTTCGGAGCAGGCAAAGCCGATGGCAATGAATCGATGAAAAATTTATTGGGTGGTAAAGGTGCCAACCTTGCCGAAATGGCCGGTCATCCAAAATTAAGATTACCCGTTCCCCCGGGATTTACCATTTCAACAGAAGTTTGTACTTATTATTACGATCATAAACATACCTATCCTGCTGTTTTAAAAACACAGTTAGAAACGGCCTTACAATCTGTAGAAAAAATTACAGGTAAAAAATTCGGTGATGTAAATAATCCATTGTTATTATCGGTTCGTTCCGGTGCACGACGCAGCATGCCCGGCATGATGGACACCGTATTGAATGTTGGATTGAATGAAAATACTATTGAAGGTTTGATCAAACAATCGGGTGATGCAAGATTTGCATACGATGCTTACCGCCGTTTGGTAATGATGTATGCCGATGTGGTAATGGAGAAAGCCGCAGGTATTGAACCAAAAAACGGAAAGGGTATCCGTAAAGTATTGGACGAAAAATTAGAAGCGATCAAACATAAACAGGGATATACTTCTGATACCGACCTTACAGTTCCCGAATTAAAATTATTGGTAAAAGAATTTAAAGCCACCGTTAAAAAAGTTTTGGGCAAACCATTTCCCGAAGATCCGTTCGAACAATTATGGGGCGGCATTGGTGGTGTATTTGGAAGCTGGAACGGTAAACGTGCGATCGAATATCGTCGCATAGAAAAAATTCCTGACGAATGGGGTACTGCTGTAAACGTTCAGGCAATGGTGTTTGGAAATATGGGTAACGATAGTGCCACAGGCGTTGCCTTTACAAGAAACCCTGGTACAGGAGAAAATAAATTCTATGGCGAATATTTGGTGAATGCGCAAGGTGAAGATGTGGTTGCAGGTATCAGAACGCCGGCTCCGATCAATGCATATTCTAAAAATGATCACAGCAAGAATTTAGATACGCTCGAAAAATTAATGCCTAAGCTGTATAAAGAATTGGATGATATACAAAAAAGATTAGAGAAACATTATAAAGACATGCAGGATATAGAGTTTACCATCGAAAAAGGTAAACTGTATATGTTGCAATGCCGTGTTGGTAAACGCAATGGTGTTGCCGCTGTTCGCATGGCAACAGAAATGCAGGCCGAAAAATTGATTGATGCAAAAACCGCTGTGATGCGTGTTGCGCCTAATCAATTGGTAGAATTATTATTGCCCATGCTCGACCCTAAAGTTGAAGCAACAACAAAAGCAATTGCAAAGGGTTTGCCTGCAGGTCCGGGTGGTGCAAAAGGCCGCGTTGTTTTCTCATCAGTTGAAGCAGTTGAATGGGCATCAAAAGGAGAAAAAGTTATTCTTGTTCGTGAAGAAACTTCTCCCGAAGATGTGGATGGCATGCACAAATCACAGGCTATCTTAACAACAAAAGGTGGTATGACCTCTCACGCTGCATTGGTTGCAAGAGGTTGGGGCAAATGCTGTATTGTTGGTTGTAACGATATTGAAATTCATGCTGAATCAAAAACATTCAAAGCAAAGGACGGCACTGTTGTAAAAGAAGGTGATGTAATTACTTTAAATGGTACAAGAGGATTGGTTTATAATGGTGATATGCCTTTGGTTGCGATCGATCTCAATAAAAATAAATCGTACAAAGACCTGATGGTTTTGGTTGATAAAATTAAATTGATCGCAGTCAGAACAAATGCCGAAACGCCGCAGGATGCAGCACAGGCAATGGCTTTTGGCGCCGAAGGAATTGGTTTGTTCCGCACAGAGCACATGTTTTATGGCGAAGGAAGCGATCAGCCTTTATTCCTGTTGCGCAAAATGATCATGAGTAAAACAGAAGCCGAACGCCGCAAAGCTTTGAATGATCTGTATGTATTTGTGAAGAAAGATATCAAAGACACAATGAATGTAATGAAAGGCTATCCTGTAACCATTCGTTTACTCGATCCGCCATTGCATGAATTTGTTCCGCATGATGTAGAAAAATTAAAACATCTGAGCAAAGAATTAGGTATCAGTTTAAGTTTATTGCGCAGAAGGGTGTTGGCATTGCACGAAAACAATCCAATGCTGGGACATCGTGGTGTAAGGCTTGGTGTAAGTTATCCTGAAATCACCGAGATGCAGATCAGGGCTATATTAGAAGCCACTGCCGAAATCATTAAATCGGGCAAAAAAGCATTCCCCGAAATCATGGTACCTGTTACCTGTACAGTGAATGAGTTAACACATCAAAAAGTAATTGTTGACAGGGTTTATGCCGAAACATGTGCTAAATTAAAAGTGAAGAGCAT
>JAGWPQ010000381.1 GCA_028877045.1 Bacteroidota bacterium
CCCAATCCAACTTCGATCACGGCAATATCAACTTTATGCTGTACAAAATATTCAAACGCCATGGCAACAGTGATCTCAAAAAATGATGGTTCCATTTCATCGATCAACGGCATGATTTGTTTTGTAAAATCAACAACAAATTGTTCTTCACACATCATTCCATCAACTTTGATCCTTTCCCTGAAATCTTGTAAATGAGGCGAAGTATATAATCCTGTTTTGTATCCCGCTGTTTGCAAGATGGCCGCCAGCATGTGACTGGTACTGCCTTTGCCGTTGGTGCCGGCTATATGAATGGACTTGAATTTATGTTGCGGATTACCCAATGCTTCGCACAAACGAATGGTATTGGTTAGATCTTTTTTTATCGCAGCATCACCAATGCGACTGAACATTGGCAATTTATGAAATAGATAATCTAATGTTTCCTTATAATTCATTGCTTGCAAAGATGCAACGATTTGTTTCATGCAAAGTGTTGCGAAGTAAAGTTTTTTTTGAAGAATTTATTTCTAACATAGAAGAGGAGAGCAGAGAAAAAAAATGTCAGATATATCTTCCAAAATCAATCATGTACTTTAAAAGCAAATACAATGGTTCCGGTTTGTTCATCATCTTTACCCGCATTTAATTTTAATTGCTTTGCTTTTTTTAAAGCGATGGCACGGATATTTGGATTGGTGGTTGTTGTTCCCCGTGGATTAATCGTTGCATCGATCACGGCACCTGTTGGATTAACAGTTATATCAACAGCCACTTTTGCATTCTCATTAAAATTATCTTCAAAGCTTGGATATTTTGTAAACCTTCTTCCTTCCAATCCGTTTCTGATGCTTACACCGCTGTTGCCTGTACCACCATTGCCTGTATAACTATCACTGTTAGGATTGCCGTTTGGATTTCCCTGATCGCCTTTGCCGCCTGCAATGCCCTGATTTTTTATTCCGTTATAACTGTCTGCATTATTGCCGCCATTACCATTGTTGATGCCGCCTTTATATAAAGCTTTTGCTACAACGCGTTTTGGAACAGGCGTTGTTACAATATTTTCGTTATGTTTTTTTACAAGGGTTGTATTGTTTACAGGTTTTATTTTTTCAACAGGCTTAACAATTTTTGTTGAACTGTTAACTTCTTCATCGCCATTTTCCTGAGCAGTAATGTTTTGTTTGGGCGCAACAGCAGCAGTGGTTCGCGGTGCTGTAACGTTTGTCTGGTCTGCATTTGATGGTGTACCCGGTATCTGCGGAGCAATATCACCCAAACCTGTTTCGCTGTTGCCAAGATTTACTTCAATGCCATCATCAGCAACTGGTGGCGGAATTTGCGGCAATGTCCATTGCAAAAAGAAAAATAAAAAAAACAGAGCACCACATATCACAATGGTATATGTCAATGCCTTTAAATTTTTTTCTCTTTCAAAATGTGCGTACATGTTTGCGTAACTGTTCATACAAACTTAGCTAAACTGTTTGTGTAATAGGTTGATGTTGAAAATTATGTAAAGAACGTAATTGCTATGCACGTTGTGATGCAAAGAAAGGTTAATTGTTTTTTGTTACCGCTGCAACGCTTGTAGC
>JAGWPQ010000382.1 GCA_028877045.1 Bacteroidota bacterium
AGTTTTTACTGTTGCGGTTATATCGGCATTTGCACCACCTGTTGTATAAATATCCAGCGAACTTAAAACTGTTGCGGCTCTTTTCTTATCGCCTGCTTCAAAACTTCCTGCAGTAACCGAAACAGCTTTTAATTCGGTTACTTCTTCTTTCAGTGAAAAATTAATTTCAATGGATTCTTTGTTGATTGATACGGGATGTTCAACAATTTTATAACCAAGTATTTTAGCCTCGAGCATAAAATTTCCTTTTTCAAAAGTTTTAAAAGAAAAATGTCCGGTTGAATCACTGATCGTTCCGTCATAAGTTCCTTTCAATGTAATACTTACTGCATCAATATTTCGGCCCCTTGTATCTTTAACGGTACCGCTGATCTTTATTTGCGAATAGATTAAAGCGGCAGGCCACATCATCATCAATAAAAAAATACCTACCCTTCTCATATAACTATTAATTTTCGACACAAACATAGATTAGTTTATGATATAAACCAAATTATTTTTCAGATCAAACTTGGTATCACAAAAAAGGCCCTGAAATTTCAGAGCCTTTTGTAAACATTTATTTATTGATTACTTGTAATGTGCGATCAGATTTTTTGCGAGTTCTGTCATCTTCGCAATACTTGCATCATTCAATTGTCCTTTCTTGAATTCGGCCAGTACATCAGGCAATTTAGTTTCCATTTCAAGCAAGAAATGACTTTCGAAATCTTTTACTTTTCTAACAGGTACATCACGTAATAAACCTTGTGTACCTAAGTAAATGATAGCAACTTGTTTTTCTACCGAGAACGGAGTGTATTGGGCCTGCTTTAAAATTTCAACGTTACGTGCACCTTTATCGATTACGTTTTTAGTTGCGGCATCCAGGTCACCACCAAATTTAGAGAACGCTTCTAACTCACGGTATAAAGCCTGATCTAATTTTAATGTACCTGCAACCTTTTTCATTGATTTGATCTGTGCGTTACCACCTACACGACTTACAGAGATACCAACGTTGATAGCTGGTCGAATACCTGCATTGAACAAATTACCTTCTAAGAAAATCTGTCCGTCGGTAATCGAGATCACATTTGTAGGAATGTAAGCAGATACGTCGCCGGCCTGTGTTTCGATGATCGGCAACGCTGTTAACGAACCACCACCCTTTGCCAAATGTTTTATGGATGGAGGCAAATCGTTCATGTTTTTTGCAACATCATCATTCGAAATAACTTTTGCAGCTCTTTCCAATAAACGGCTGTGCAAATAGAATACATCACCCGGATATGCTTCACGTCCCGGTGGTCTTCTCAACAACAATGAAACTTCACGATATGCAACAGCTTGTTTACTTAGATCATCAAAAATAATTAATGCAGGACGTCCGGTATCGCGGAAGAATTCACCAATCGCAGCACCTGCAAATGGCGCGTAGAATTGTTGCGGTGCAGGATCGGATGCAGAAGCGGCAACAATAGTTGTATAAGCCATTGCACCGTTATCGCTCAACACTTTCATCACACCTGCAACAGTTGATGCTTTTTGTCCGATTGCTACATAAATACAATAAACAGGTTTTCCTGCTTCGTAAAATTCTTTTTGATTGATGATGGTATCAACACAAATTGCGGTTTTACCGGTTTGACGGTCGCCAATTACCAACTCACGTTGACCACGGCCGATAGGAATCATTGCATCGATTGCTTTGATACCTGTTTGCAAAGGTTCTTTAACGGGTTCACGATAAATTACACCAGGAGCTTTGCGTTCCAACGGCATCTCGTATAATTCGCCTGTGATAGGGCCTTTACCATCGATAGGTTCTCCTAAAGTATTAATTACACGGCCTACCATTCCTTCACCAACTTTAATTGACGCAATTTGTCCGGTACGTTTTACTTTAGCACCTTCTTTAATATCGCCGCTTTCGCCCATCAATACCACACCCACATTATCTTCTTCAAGATTTAAGGCAATTGCTTTTGTTCCATTTTCGAACTCAACCAATTCGCCCGAGCCTACATTGTTCAAACCATAGATACGGGCAATACCATCACCCACCTGAAGTACGGTACCAACTTCTTCCAAATTGGCTACAGCATTAAAGTTGCTCAGTTGTTCTCTCAGTATCGCTGATATTTCATCCGGCTTAATGTCTATCATATTATTTTGAAATTTAAAAAATGATTTTTATGACTGTTTACTATTAAATAGTTTTTACGAAAATATTTTTTGAGAATTGTTTTTTGATGTCTTTCAAATCTCTCTGAATACTTGTATCAACTAAATTATTATTGAATTCGAGAATAAAACCACCTATCAGATCTTCATCAACTTTTGCTTCTATTTCAATAGTTCCGAAGTTGTATGCTGCTTTTACTTTTGAAGCAATTGAATTTTTTAATTCCTCGCTTAATGCAATAGCAGTTGTGATTTTTATTTTATGAATATCTTTTATTTCATTGTATTGATCGATGAAAGCATCTACCACTTCGGGCAAATCTCCTTCGCGGTTTTTAACCACCAGCAAACGGTTAAATAAAGTGGTAATCTCACTCACTTTTCCTTTCGTAACTGCATTGATGATGGCCTTCTTTTTATCTACCTGAATGATAGGACTGCGCAAAAGATTTACAAATTCGGGGCTGCCCTTACAAACAGCTTGTAAATATTTCATATCTGCATACACCACTTCTAACTGATCTTTTTCTATCGTAAGATCAATCAAACTTTTTGCGTATCTACCTGCTAAACGTGGATTAGGCATAGTTGAATGAATAATTAATAACTAAGAATTAAGAATTGAATATCGTTTCAAAAATTCTTAATTATTCATTTTTAATTTTTAATTCAATTTCACTCCGTCGGCTAATTCTTTAATGAATTTTTCCTGCTCGGCTTTATTACTTAATTCTCTTTTCAATATTTTTTCGCTCACTTCTATCACCAAAGCACCAACCTGATTTTTTACATCTGTCAATGCAGCATTCTTTTGTTGTTGAATGGCAACCTGCGCATCAGCAACAATTCTGTCGAATTCGGTTTTAGCTTTTTCTTTAGCATCAGCGATCATTTTATCGGAATGATCTTTGGCTTCACGTAAAATAACAGTTCTTTCTTCACGGGCTTTTGCCAGGATCGTTTCATTCTCGCTTTGTAACTGGGCCATTTCGGCTTTCACTTGTTCGGCAGTAGCAATTGCATCGGCAATACCTTGTTCTCTTTCTTTCAATCCGTTTAAAATTGCAGGCCATGCAAATTTTTTAAGGATGAAGAACACAATAAGGAAAGCCAATAAGTTCCAGATAAATAACCCTAAATCAGGTGTCAATAATTGCATATAAAATCAGTTTTAAAGTTCTTTTTAAAATACTGCATCCTCGGCCCTTTGCGTTGGATGCAGTAATTTTTTTACGTGCATCAATACTTACTATTTGAACACAGCAAGTAAACCTGCTACCGCACCCAAAAGGGCAACACCTTCTACCAAGGCTGCAGCAAGGATCATGTTTGCACGAATGTCATTAGATGCTTCCGGTTGACGTGCAATACCTTCAACAGCACCTTTACCGATTTGACCGATACCAATACCTGCACCAATTGCAGCTAAACCGGCACCGATTGCACCATAACCAGGTTGGATTTCCAACAAAACATTCATTAAACTCATGACTATTTGTTTTATAATTAAGAAAAATTTTTATTAATGATGTGCTTCTTCACCGTGTTCACCTTCAAACGACATACCGATAAATACCGCTGTCAGATTTGCAAAAATGAACGCCTGTATAAAAGCAACCAATACTTCAATCAAATAAATAAATACTGCCAGAAAAACAAACAATGGCGATGTTCCCCAACCCAATGCCGCATTCATCGCACCAAAAATAAAGATCAGACAAATAAAACTCAGGATGATGATATGACCTGAAAGCATGTTTGCAAAAAGACGAATGATCAATGCGAAAGGTTTGGTGAATATGCCCATGATTTCTACAGGAATCATTATAACCTTTATAGGATGCGGAACCGGAGGCCAAAAAATATGCTTCCAAAAATGTTTATTTGTATTCCATAATATTACTATAAAAGAAATAATTCCAAGCATGGCTGTAAAAGCTATATTACCTGAAACATTGGCTATTCCCGGAATTAAACCAATTAAATTATTGATCAGAATGAAAAAGAAAACGGTTAATAAATACGGCATAAACCTTTCGTATTTATGACCGAGATTAGGTTTAGCCACATCATCTCTAACAAAAGTGACAACAGGTTCTATAAGCCCCTGAATGCCCGATGGCGCTGTCTTTACACCTTTGCCGCTTACATATTTTTTAGCAATATTATTCATCAACCAAACCAAAATGACCATGGCAATAATCAACTGTATCACATTTCTGGTCAACGAAAAATCATACACTTTAGTTGTAAGATCAGGAAGTCCGTTGGCATCAGCTGCATAAATTTTATTTTCGGTATAAAGCGGTTGACCCTTTGCATCTTTGGCATCTTCCAGATTATGTGCTTTCAAATATTCTTCAGTTGCCACCAAATAACCATCATGAATTTCTTTTCCTTCATCAAATTTTGAGTAATTGAAAAAAGAAATTCCTTTTGAAGGATTATATAATAAAACAGGAAGTGTTATAGCAACCGGATGGCCATTCAAATTAAAAAAATGAAACTCATGTGCATCGCCAACGTGCTCTAAAATAATTTTTGCAGGATTGATAGCACCCTCTTTTTTGGTTTCAGCAGATTGCTCAGTTTTACCAGCCTCATTTGCAGCAGTTTCTTGTGCTAATAATTTATTAGAAAATATTATCAAAAACAAGCTGAAAGCTGCTACCAGCAAAGATTTCACAGTTCTAAAAGCCATACTTTTCTCTGAATTTGGCGCAAAGATAGGGGTAGAAGCCTTAAAAACGGAATCGAATAATGGGAATTTGAGAAAAAAATTAGGACACAGAAATTATTGCCTTTTTCTTACGTTCAAACTGCATCTCGTGCAGTTTGGCATAAAATCCGCCGTGTGCCAATAACTCTTCATGATTACCCATTTCTTTAATTTCTCCTTTATCCAGTACAATAATTTTATCGGCTTTGCGGATGGTCGATAACCGATGCGCAATAACAATAGAAGTCCGGTCGGCAATTAAAGTATCGATGGCTTTTTGAATTAATAGTTCACTTTCAGTATCGATGGAAGATGTGGCTTCATCTAAAATTAAAATAGCCGGATTGTATAATAGTGCACGAACAAAAGAAATTAATTGTCGTTGTCCCAAACTCAGTGTGTTACCACGTTCCATCACATTGTAATCGTAGCCATTGGGCAATTGCATAATAAAATCGTGCATGTCCAACATCTTCGCAGCTGCAATAACCTGTTCTCTGGAAATATCGGGATTGCGCAGCGTAATATTATCCATCACCGAACCGGAAAAAAGAAATACATCCTGCAACACCACCGCAATATTCTTCCGCAACAGATCCAATTGATAATTTTCAATATTTATTCCGTCAATTTTAATCGATCCTTTTTGAATATGGTATAACCTGTTCAATAAACTGATGATGGATGTTTTGCCGCTACCGGTATGACCAACCAATGCAACAGTTTTTCCTGCATCCACCGAAAAATTAATATCCTTCAACACATAATTTTCTTCGTTGTATGCAAACCAAACATGATCGAATTTGATGGCACCTTTCATTTCTCTCAGTTCCTGACTTTCAACTTCTGTCTCAATTGTTACATCAGGATTATCCAAGACTTTAAAAACTCTTTCGGCAGCGATCATTCCCATTTGCAGCACGTTAAATTTATCGGCGATAACTCTCAGCGGTCTGAAAATTAAATTCATGTACATGATGAATGCAACGATCTTTCCCGAAAAATTTATTTTATCGCTGGGATCGGTGATGGCCAGGTTAGCAACATACCAAACAATCAATGCGGTACTTATTGCCAAAACAATTTCAACGATCGGGAAGAAAACACTGTACGCAAAAATG
>JAGWPQ010000383.1 GCA_028877045.1 Bacteroidota bacterium
GATGAAACGGATAATCACAGATGTTTTATTTTTTGATTTAAAAATTATTTGATACAGGATAATATCCTGTTATATTTTTTGGAATAAAAATATCGCAGGCAAGAGATTAACACCGAAATGCCGCAAAGCGGCATTAAATCTGTTAACATCCGTATTTTCTGTGTCATCTGTGTTCCATTTCTTTTGCATTGTTATCCCGAACTCACGTTAAAATAGTTTTACCGGAAGGCTTGGTTACAAATTATAAGAAACAACTGCAATTTAAAAATGGGTTAAAGGCTGATGGTGATATCATTACTCAAAATCTGAGATTGATACAAAGATTTTTTTATCAATTCAGGAATATGGTTAATCAACGGCAATAATAATAATAATAAGATCATTGAAATTTTTAACTAGTAACATATGTTGTACTTATAAATCTTCAATAATAAAGCAGATGGTCAATTTTAATTTGCGTTTAATTGAAAAACTCAGTTCAATAAAGATATTCGGCATTATAACAATATAAAAAAGATAGTAAAAAAATATTTTGATATTCATTATAAAACAATATACTTTGGCATTTTATAGTACATTATATTTATCATACTGTGTTTTAAAATTTACCTATTTGATAAATTTTTTTTTATTAATGCAGCTTAAAAGCTTAACTTCTTCTCTAATTAGGAGTTGATGAAATGCAAAAATCGGGGTGATGACTTTAAATTTGCTTTAATTAAAATATAAAACCTAACTTTTTTCTGACGATTTGATGCTTACAATTGAAGAAATAAAAGACCTGCAGAAGAAAATTGCTGTTACCGATGATCAAAATGCATTCGGTCAATTGTATGTTGCATTTATGCCGCGTTTATTTCAGTTTGCACAATCCATCATAAAAAGTAAAGAGCTTGCCGAAGAAATAGTGTCGGATGTATTTTTGAAGATATGGCAGAACCGGGCCAATCTCCATAACATCGAAAACTTCAAATTATACCTGTACATAAGCACAAAGAATACTGCGTTTAATTATTTATCCCGTCATTTCAGGAGAGAAGTTGTTTCATTGGACGAAATGAGTCTATCGCTTTCAAGTATTTCGTACAATCCGGAACAAATGTTAATTACTTCCGAAGTAATTAACAGAATTAATTCGGCCATTGCCATGTTACCTCCCAGATGTAAAGTCATTTTTAAGCTGGTAAAAGAAGATGGGTTAAAATACAATGAAATAGCAGATCTGCTGAATATTTCTGTAAAAACAATTGATAGTCAAATGGCTATAGCTGTAAAAAAAATAGGGAATGCCATTAATTTCGACCTTAAAAAAGAAGTAAAACCACCTCCGAGAGACATATAAAACGTGTTGTTAAAAATATTTTTTAACTCTTTAGTAGATTTTTGACCTTTCTGTGTCCTTATACTCTAACCATGGCCAATAACGATTTCGACAGAATTTGGGAACTCATGTCTCGAAAACTATCTAACGAGATACTGCTTGCTGAGATGGAAGAATTAAAAACTCTTTTAAAACTTCAGCCCGTTGAGGCATATTCCTTAGAAATACTCGAAGATTTTTGGCAATCTCATCCTGTTGAAAACAGGCAATATGCCGAATATAAATACAAGGAACTTTATTTAAGAATGCAAAAAGATGGAATGGTTCCTGAGAATGCAGAAGAGGATGATGAACATTTAATAAGTTCGATCGAGAATAATAAAAGAGGATTCCTTTTAAAAAATATTCGAAAAACCATAATTGCAGGCAGCATTGCCGTTTTATCTATTGCAGCTGTTTTTTTTATTTTTCTGAATACGAATAATATTAAAACAGCTAAAGTTGTGCCGCTTAAAACAAGTGAGATCACCACTAAGAACGGATCCAAAACATATCTTGTTTTGGCTGATGGCACTAAAGTTTGGCTAAATGCCGGAAGTAAATTATCTTATGATAATGAAAAATACGGCGATAACCTTAGAGAAGTATCACTGATAGGTGAAGCTTTTTTTGATGTAACAAAAAATCCGGAAAAACCCTTTATCATCCATACTTCAAATATGGATATTAAAGTGTTGGGTACAGCATTTAATGTAAGATGTTATCCTAATGAAAGAAAAACCGAAACAAGTTTAATAAGAGGGAGGATTGAAGTGACTTTGAAAAATCGTCCAAGCGAAAAGATCTATCTGAAACCAAACGAAAAATTAACTTTACTTAATGATAATATTGTTACTCCCACTATCATAAACAACAAGAAAGTAAAGAACCTTATTGAGGTTCCTGAAGCTATAGTAACAATCGGACATTTAACACATCTTGATATTGACAGTACGATTGTAGAAACATCATGGGTTGAAAATAAATTAGAATTCAGAGGTGAAGCTTTTGAAGATGTTGCTTCAAAAATGGAAAAATGGTACGGCGTAAATATTAATATAACAAATGAAGATCTAAAGAAAGAACATTTGACCGGTTCTTTTGAAACTGAAACAGTACAACAGGCTTTGCTGGCTCTACAGTACACTACTAAATTTAGATTTACGATCAATAAAAATGCTATTACAATCACCAAATAAAATCCCATATGATTAAAAAAACAACCTAACCAATGCTTAAAAAAAACGGGAAATGATACACATTTCCCGCCAAGGATTAAACGAAAAACTTGCTGATACCGACCAAGGATTTCAAGTTTCTCACATTTACTTAACCTTAGACAATAAAAGTATGAAAAAAACTAAAACGGGGAGTGCACAAAAAACCTCAGGCATTCTCAAAGTATTGCTACTTATGAAACTAACAATTGCCATACTCTTAGTCTCACTTGTACAAGTTTCAGCCAAAGGATTCTCTCAATCAAAAGTTACACTTAAACTTAATGATGTAGAACTGAAAAAGGTATTGTACACGATCGAGAAAAAAAGTAATTGTCGTTTTCTTTACAACGATGATGCTATCTCATTGACCAATCCAAAAGTTGATGTTAATGTTGATAAAGCTTTGGTAACAGATGTATTAAACACAATATTTGCCGGAACCAATCTTACCTATAAGGTTTTGAGTAATAACCTGATTGTATTATCATCAAAAGATAATTTAATTCAGGATATTAAAATTACCGGTAGGGTAATGGGTTCAAATGGTGACCCTGTACCATCTGCGACTGTAAGAGTTAAAGGAACAACCGTTGTTACATCAGCCGATGTAAATGGTTATTTTACGATCATTGCTCCGGATAATGCAACTTTGGTTATTTCATCTGTTGGTTTTAATCAAACAGAAATATCTGTCAGTGGCAGAAAAGAAATAAGCGTAACTTTAAAAGAATCTGAAAAAGTATTAGACCAGGTGGTTGTTATTGGTTATGGTAGTGCCAATAAAAGAGACCTTACAGGTTCTATCGTTAAGATAGCAGGCAAAGAAGTTGCTGATAAACCAAATACAAACCCTATTGCTTCATTGCAAAGTAAAGTTGCAGGTTTGTATGTTGTAAATAATGGTACACCGGGTCAAGCTCCTGATATCCGTATCCGTGGTACAGTAAGTCTCGGTCAGGTACATCCTTTATATGTGGTAGATGGTGTTTTTAATGATAATATTGATTATTTGAACCCTAATGATATTGAGTCAATCGAAGTTTTAAAAGATCCTTCTTCATTGGCGATCTTTGGTGTGAAAGGTGCTACAGGCGTAATAGCAATCACTACTAAAAAAGCAAAAGTTGGTCAAACAGTTATTAATTTTAATA
>JAGWPQ010000384.1 GCA_028877045.1 Bacteroidota bacterium
ATAATTAAACGAAATGGTATAATCATTTTGTGAAGCGGTGATGGAATAAAAGCCGTATCCGTTTGTGATGGCATTATTATTTGTTCCTTCTAATTTTACAGATGCACCAATTAATAATTCACCGGTTTGTTTATCTTTCACAATACCACTTACTGTAAATTTATTTTGTGCAGAAAGCTGAATGCTGATCGAAAAAAATATAAAAAAAATAAAACTTCTTAAAAAGGCAGAATATAAAAATGCTGAACTCATATATTTTTTTAGCAGGGTAACCACAAATTGTTGTTATTAAATTATTGTAAACGAAAGTAAAGGTATTATACCTGTATTGCAGGAATATACCTCTCATAAAAATTGAAGTCAATTTAACAAGCTTCGCAACAATAAAAACCTGTAACGCGATGCAATATCTTTTGTTACAGATCAACAAATAAATAGTATAACAATTTTATTTAAGCTTAATGATTTCTCCGTTCACTCCTCTTACTTCATAAACACTGTCAACAATATATTCCGAATCACCGCGCCAAGGAAGGGTTCCTTTCTTTTGCTGATAGTGCAGTATTACTCTTAATCCTTCAAACTGCATTAATTTTTCGCCTATCTTTTTATCACCAACAGAAAAATAGAATTTTTCGGATGATACAGGTGTTGTACCATTTATCATCAAACTATTTAAAATCAATTCGCCTTCATAGGTTTTAAAAATGTTTCCTTTGTGACTCATTTTTTGTAACAAGCCACTTCTGTTTCCGTCGCTGTAAGTGTAATAATAACTCCACCAAAACCACAGTGCGGAAACAGAAAGAATCAAAATAAAAATTATCGAAATTATTTTTCGCATGATTATAAACCATATTTATCGATAAGATAAATTAACCCCGACATATTTATGGCACCCAATAATAATTCTCTTTTGTTTACATTTTCAAACACATCGCTTCTTGCATGATGAATATCGAAATAACGTTGGTTGTCGGGATTTAATCCTGCAACAGGTGTTTTAAATGTTTGTGCCAGCGGGCCAATATCGGCACCACCGCCACCATTCACAAAATCGCCACCACCATAGGGTTTCAGCAGATGTTCCCATGCCAAAACTTTTTGATATTGAACAGGGCCGACACCAAAACCAAAGCCACGTGGCGTAAATCCGCCTTCATCGCTTTCCAAAGCAAAAATGTGTTTTTCATTTTTTGATTTTGCAACTTCGGCATATTTTAATCCGCCGCGTAAACCATTTTCTTCATTCGCAAATAAAACAAAACGGATAGTATGTTTTGGATGATATCCTGCAGCTTTTAATGCACGCAATACTTCAATGGTATGCACCACACCTGCGCCATCATCATGTGCACCTTCGTTCACATCCCAACTATCTAAGTGTCCGCCAACAGTAATAAATTCGTTTGGAAATTCTGTTCCTTTTAATTCAGCAATTACATTATCACCAATTGTATCGGGCATTTGTTTTCCGTGCATGGTAACAGAAATTTTTACTTTACCATTCATACAATCGTTCCATAATTTATCGGCATCTTTTAATCCCAATGCTGCAGCAGGAATCTTGGCAAATGTAGTATCGTATTGCATTGCACCGGTATGTGGGTTGTTATCTGTTGCTTCGGTCAACGAACGGATAACCACTGCAACAGCGCCATATTTTGCGGCGCGACTTGGTCCGCTGTGACGGTACACGCCACTTTCGCCATACGCTCTTCCCGGAATAATATATGTTGGATTGAAAGGATAATTATAAAAAACGATCTTGCCTTTTATTTCATCTTTTCTTTTTTCCAGTTCGGCAAAATCTTTTACTGCAATTACTTCGGCAGTAACTGTTTTTCCATTGCCCAATGCATCGCCTAATGCCAATGCATCTAAAGGAATTGAAACAGATTTTTTATTTAATTCAACAATCGAAACTTTATCGCCTGCTCCGCGAACCCAATGCGGTACCATACATTGCTGCAGATAAACAGTATCGGCACCAATGGATTGCATGGTTGTTTTGCCCCATTGAATTGCTTTTGAAAATTGAGGCGAACCTGCTAATCGGCCGCCTACTTTTTTTGTAAGCTGATATAAAAGATCGTACGCTTTTCCGTTTGTAAAAATATCATCGGATAATTTTTTTATGAAGATCGAATCTTCATTGTTCTGTGCCATTGCAACAAAAGGCAATGCAAGAAAGAGGAATAATATTTTTTTCATAGAAATAAAGATATTGAAATAAAACAATTATTAAGTATTGATAGATGGTTGAACCAAATGAAGAAATAGTTGTTACTTCGTTGTGAAGAAAGTTCATGGGTCATGGTTCATAGGTTATGGAAAGAAAATTATCTGATATTAACTATGAACAATCAACTATGAACAATCACCAAAAAACAAATTTATGCGCATTGGAATTGTTTGCTATCCTACGTTTGGTGGCAGTGGCGTTTTGGCAACCGAATTAGGTAAGGCATTGGCCGACGAAGGTCATCAGGTTCATTTTATTACATATCAGCAACCGGTAAGGTTAAATGTTTTTAATACCAATATTTTTTATCACGAAGTTCGTGTGCCTACTTATCCTTTATTCGATTATCCTCCTTACGAAATTGCGTTGGCAAGTACCATGGTTGATGTAATTATGAATTACGATCTGGATCTTATGCATGTGCATTATGCTATTCCGCATGCATCGGCTGCATACATGGCAAAACAAATTGTAAAAAGTAAGAACGGAAGAAATATTCCGGTGATCACAACATTGCACGGTACCGATATTACTCTGGTTGGAAAAGATAAAACATACGAACCGGTTGTAACTTTTTCGATCAATGAAAGTGATGCCATCACTGCTGTTTCGGAAAATTTAAAAGAGGAAACCCTGAAGTTTTTTGCTATCAAAAAGAACATAGAAGTGATCACCAATTTTGTTGATGTATCGCGTTTCAATAAAAAACCTTTCGATGCTTTTAAAAAAGTAATTGCCCCGCAGGGCGAGAAAATATTGGTGCACGCTTCTAATTTCAGAAAAGTAAAACGTGTTGATGATGTTGTGAAAATTTTTGCAGAAGTAAGAAAACAAATGCCTGCAAAATTATTGATGGTAGGAGATGGACCCGAAAGACACTCGATAGAAGAATTGGCAAGAGAATTAAATGTTATTGATGATATCCGTTTTGTTGGTAAGCAGGAACAGATGGAAGAAATATTAGCAGTAAGCGATTTGTTTTTATTGCCGAGCGAATATGAAAGTTTTGGATTAGCGGCCTTAGAAGCAATGGCAGCAAGGGTTGTAGTGATCAGCACCAACGCCGGTGGATTGCCCGAAATAATCGTTCAAGACAAAACCGGCTTCATGGCAAATGTGGGCGATGTGAAAGCGATGAGTGAATTTGCAATTTCAATTTTAAAGAATGAAGAACATTTGGAACAAATGAAACAGGCTGCTTTTGAACGTGCCCAGACATTTGATATTCAGCATATCATTCCTCAATACGAAAAATTGTATAGCCGTTTTTGCAGAATGGAAATAAAAAAATAATTTTTTCAGATCAGGATTTTATTTCCTGAATTGAACTATTTATTATCTCGCAAATATCTTTCAATTCATTTTTGGTGCTAATCAATGGTGGTGCTATTCTCATGCAATTCGCGGCAAATAAAAACCAATCGGTGATCAATCCTTTTGAGATACATTTTTGAATGACTGCATGATTGGTCTCAAAAGAATCAAATTCAACGGCCATCCACAATCCCGCCGAACGAATTGCTTTTATTTTTTTGTGTTGAATATGCTGTAATAAAAACTGTTCTTTATTTTTTACAGACGAAATAAAATTCCCATCCAATAAAACTTCAAACGCTGCTTTTCCTGCTGCACAAGAAACCGGGTGACCGCCAAATGTGGTGATATGTCCCAACACCGGATCATGCGTTAATAAATTCATCAATTTTTTATCGGCGATAAAAGCACCGAGTGGCATACCACCGCCAAGCGCTTTTCCCAATAATAAAATATCGGGTACAATATTAAATTGTTCGAAAGCCCACAATGTTCCGGTTCTTCCAAAGCCCGCCTGAATTTCATCCAATATCAATAACACACCATGTTCATCGCATTTTTTTCGAATGGCCTGTATCCATTCTTTTGTTGGTTTATTAATTCCGGCTTCTGCCTGCACTGTTTCAGCAATCACACAACAGGTAGTATCATCAATGGCATTGATTGCTTCATCACTTCCATAATCAAAATGAAATACATCGGGCAATAGCGGACGAAAAG
>JAGWPQ010000385.1 GCA_028877045.1 Bacteroidota bacterium
CAAAAGAAGCAGGGATACGAATCAATAATAATATTGTTAACGGAATTGTTCAGGATAACCAGGGATTGATATGGGTCGGAACTGATCATGGCGGCATTAATTTGATAGATAAAAAAACAAACCATATCAGTTTTATTAAGAATGAAACCGAGAACAGTCGAAGCCTTTCGGAGAACACAATTTACAGCCTTTATAAAAGCAAGGCGGGTTTAATTTGGGCCGGAACATTTAAAAGCGGTGTAAACTTATTTGATGCCAATGCAATTAATTTTCCATTGTATAAAAATCATCTGTCCGATAAAAACAGTTTGCCCTTTAATGATGTAAACCGGTTTGTTGAAGACGAAAAAAGAAACATTTGGATCGGAAGTAATGGTGGTGGCCTAATTTACTTTGACCGAAAATCTAATACATTCAAAACGTATAAGCATGACCCCCGGGATGCAAACTCTTTAACCAATGATATAATTGTTGGATTGTATTATGATAAAGACCACAAGTTATGGATAGGAACATATTTTGGCGGAATGGATTGTTATGACGGAAAAACATTTCATCATTATAAGCATGATCCGGCTAATATAAATTCTATTGCCGATGATAGGGTTTGGGATATTTATGAAGATGCAGAACAAAATTTCTGGATAGCAACATTAGGTGGCGGAATGGATAAATACGACAGGAAGAAAAATATATTTTATCACAATCAGGTAAGGGCGGACGGCAATGGTGTTCGCTCTAACGATATAACACATATTGCAAAGGATAATGCCGGTGATTTATGGCTGGCAACATCTAATGGTATCGATATATTAAATTTAAAAACACTTCAATTTGCACATTTATCCGACTCGGCAAATAACCTCAGCAGCTTTACGGTTAATACAATTTTTTGCGACAGTAAAGGTTTGGTTTGGGCAGGAACGAGAGAAGGGTTAGATGTATATAATGTGCTTACCAAAAAGTTTCAGCCATTTACAACGGCCGATGGTTTGCCTTATAATAATGTATTAAATATTGTAGAAGATAATTCTGGCTTTTTATGGATAAGTACACCCAACGGTATTTCGCGAATAAAAACAATAAAAGAAGCTAATGGCGATTTAAAAATCGCATGCAGGAATTTTAATGCAAAAGATGGATTACAATCATCAGAATTTAATCCAAATGCAGCTTTAAAAACAACAGCCGGGGAAATAATTTTTGGCGGACCATCGGGATTTAATTTATTCAACCCTAAATCTATTAAGGATGTAAATAATAAAGTGAATGTGGTGTTTACAGATTTACAGGTGCTGAATAAAAGTATAGTACCCGATGAAAAAGTAAATGGAAATATTGTTTTAAAAGAATCCATCATCACTGCAAAAGAAATAACATTAAAATATGATCAGGATATTTTTTCTATCGAATTTGCTTCATTAAATTTTATCGATCCCGATAAAAATAGGTATGCATATAAATTAGAAGGCTTTAATAAAGATTGGGCGTATGCAGATGAGAACAGTAAAAGAGTAACCTATACCAACTTGGATCCCGGCACTTATACTTTTTATGTAAAAGCCGCAAACGATGCAGGCGAATGGTCGGCAATTACTACACAATTAAAAATTACTGTTCTGCCGCCATTCTGGAAAACAAATTTTGCTTACTTCTTATACTTTTTGTTTTTGATCGTTATTTTATTTTTTATAAGAAGGTCGATTAGACAAAAATTTGCAATAGAAGAGGAACGCCGGGAAGCATTAAGAATGCATGAGCTTGATATGATGAAGATTAAATTCTTTACGAATGTAAGCCACGAATTCCGTACACCGCTTTCATTAATCATCACACCGTTAGATAAAATTATTAATACTACATCAGACCTAAGCAAAAAGAAACATTTCGAATTAATGCAGCGTAATGCAAGACGCTTACTTAATTTGGTGAACCAGTTATTGGATTTCAGAAAATTAGAGACACAGGAAATAAAACTTAATTCTACCAAAGGCAACATCATTAAGTTTCTTAACGAAATATCTTTTTCATTTACCGATATGGCAGAAAAAAAGGAAATTAAGTTTAGTTTTCATTCTTCGGTTCAATCATTATATACATTTTTTGATATCGATAAGTTGGAAAGAATTATGTTCAACCTTCTCTCCAATGCATTTAAGTTTACGCCCGAACATGGCAATATAGAAGTTAATGTTAACTGTATCGATACATCATCGCCTTTTCAAAAAATAGTAGAAATAAGAGTGAAAGATTCGGGCATTGGAATCCCCCCGGAAAAGCATGAAAAAATATTTGAAAGGTTTTTCCAGAACGAAGTACCTGGTTCTATGTTGAATCAGGGAAGCGGCATTGGTTTATCTATTACCAAAGAATTTGTGAAATTACATGGTGGAAATATTTCTGTTGAAAGTGAAGTGGAGAAAGGTTCTTGCTTTATTGTACAATTACCAGTAACAATAGTGGAAGAACAAATTGCCGATATGGATGAAACCGTTGTTAATGATACTCGCCGGTATCATGATATTGACGAAGAAATAATTCCGGAAATAAACTTGCCCGTATTATCTTCTAAAAAAGCAACTCTATTATTGATTGAGGATAATGAAGATTTCAGGTTTTATTTAAAAGATAACCTGAAACAATTTTACAATATTATTGAAGCAGGCAATGGCAAAGAAGGCTGGCAAAAAGCTTTACAGTTTCATCCCGATCTAATTGTCAGCGATATTATGATGCCTGTAATGGATGGATTAGAATTATGCAATAAAATAAAAACCGATTCGCGAACATCGCACATTCCGGTTATTTTATTAACGGCAAAAACCACCGAAGAAAATAAGCTCGAAGGTTATCAAACTGGTGCCAGCGATTATATAACCAAGCCATTTAATTTCGAAATATTGCAGTCTCGAATAAAAAATATCCTTTCACATCAGGCTTCATTACGAAAAACATTTCAAAAGCATGTAGAAGCCAAACCAACAGAATTAGCCGTTTCATCTGAGAATGAAAAGTTTATTCAGCAGGCGTTGGAAATAGTGGAAAAAAATATTGACAATACAGATTTTTCAGTAGAAGAATTAAGCAAAGGATTATATATGAGCCGAGTAGGTTTTTATAAAAAAATATTTGCTATTACCGGCAAAACGCCTATTGAGTTTATCCGATCGATTCGTTTAAAAAGAGCCGCACAATTATTAAGCAAAACCCAAATGACCATTGCCGAAGTTGCTTATGAAGTAGGGTTTAATAATCCAAAATATTTTGCCAAATATTTTAAAGCCGAGTACGGCATGTTGCCTTCGGCTTATCAAAACGAGCAACAAAATAAAGTATAATTTTTTGTACCTCTAAATGAGAATTCAGTAATCGCGTGCTGATGAAACCGATTTGCGCAGATCTGTGTTTCCTTTTATTACTGTAGGGTTATGTAAAATATATTCCCCAACTAAACGTGAATATCCCTTCAATTCAGAAAAAACTTTCTTTTTCGGTTATGTGATCCCCGTATTCAGGGTACAATTTGATTACATCTGCTGTATAAAATGTTTCCAAAACAACAATTTACAATACAATTTTTTGCAGTTAACATTTCGATACCAATTCGTAAACAATATCGTACGCCCCTGTATTTCAGTCACAACTAGTTTTACGCCCGATTCCGAAAACGATTAAGGAATCAATTTTTTAAACCCATTTCAGACCAATTGCTAATTGCCATGTGTAAATCGAAAGTCTTTACATTTATTATTTCACTGCTTTTTGTTGTATCAAATCCATTTCATGCTTTTTGCGATGTAGTTAATATTACAAAACTGCCCAACGGAATTATTGTTAATCTGAGAAACCCTTCGGATGATGGTGCTAAAAAAATAAAGATCCAGGTTATTAGCGATAATATTATACGCATTGTTGCCAGTCCCACAGACACTTTTTCGACACAAAAAAGTTTAATGATCGACGACAAACAATGGAACGAGGTTAAGTGGTTCGTAAAAGAAACAAGCGAAAAGATTACAGTAGGTACATCTCAAATAAATGCCATTGTTTCTGTAAGCAACGGTAAAATAGTATTTACTGATAAGAACGGAAATATACTTCTTGCCGAAAAAGATAAAGGCGCTAAAAAGTTTAATTTGTTTGTGGCAGAAGGGCAGCCTTTATTTCATATAAAACAAACATTTGCTTCAAATAATGATGATGCATTTTATGGCTTGGGACAGCATCAGAACGGATTGATGAATTATAAAGATCAACAGGTAGATCTCTCCCAGTACAATACAGATGTGGCCGTTCCTTTCCTTGTTACCAACAAACATTACGGGATTCTTTGGGATAATTATTCTATTACCAAAGTAATTGACAGCAGAGAATATGAGGAATTAAGTACCCTGAAATTATTTTCAGCCGATGGCAATCAGGGTTGGTTAACGGCAACTTATTATAACGATTCACTTGCTGAAAAAAAGATAATTGAACGACCTGAGTCGGAAATTAATTATAATTATCTCGGTAGCGACTTGAAAAATCTACCTGAAGGGTTTAAAGCCTATAAAGGTTATGCCGAATGGAATGGATCCTTCGAATCAGGCTTTACAGGTGTGCATAAATTGTTTTTCCGTTATGCAGGCTATGCAAAATTATTTGTTGATGGAAAATTAGTTGCAGACAGATGGAGGCAAACCTGGAACCCCGGTTCCGCCATTATTGAATTAAATCTTATAAAAAATACAAAGCACACGATAAAGATTGAATGGAAACCCGATGGTACAGAATCTTTTATCAGTTGTAAATGGATGAAGCCGGCACAGGGTGAGGAAGCAAGCGAATATTCTTTCAAATCCGAAGCCGGCATACAAATAGATTATTATTTTGTTTACGGCAAATCAATGGATGATCTGATTGCCGGATACAGAAATTTAACCGGTGCTGCTACTTTAATGCCCAAATGGGCCATGGGCTTATGGCAAAGCAGGCAACGTTACAAAACGCAGGATGAGATCTTGCAAACAGTTGCTGAATTCAGAAAAAGAAATATTCCGTTAGACAATATTGTGCTTGACTGGAATTATTGGGAACAAGATAAGTGGGGAAGTCAGGAATTTGATAAATCACGTTTCCCTGATGCAGAAGCAATGATCAAGACATTACACGAAAAGTACAATGCCCATTTCATGATCTCGGTTTGGCCAAAATTTTATGAAGGCATTGATAACTATAAATATTTTGATTCTAAAGGCTGGTTGTATAAAAGAAATATTGCAAACGGGCAACGTGACTGGATTGCACAAGGATATGTTTCTACATTTTATGATGCGTATAATGACGAAGCAAAAAAAGCTTTCTGGGATATCATCAATAAAAATTTATTCAGCAAAGGAGTCGATGCATGGTGGCTCGATGCATCCGAACCGGATGTTTGTTCTAATCTCGATATTACAAAAAGAAAATCGTTGATGACACCCAATGCGCTAGGTTCATCTACTCAATATTTTAATGATTATGCAGTTCAAAATGCAAAAGCGGTATATGAAGGTCAGAGAAACGAAAAACCAAATCAAAGGGTATTCATTCTAACTCGTTCTGCTTATGCCGGCATTCAGCGTTATGCCTCTGCAACATGGAGTGGTGATATTGGTGCAAGATGGAGCGACCTGAAAAATCAAATACCCGCAGGAATTAATTTTTCTTTATCGGGGTTGCCTTACTGGACAACAGATATCGGTGGTTTTGCTGTTGAACACAGATACGAAAATGCAAAAGGAAAAGATTTGCAGGAATGGAGAGAATTAATGACGAGATGGTATCAGTTTGGAACATTTTGTCCCTTGTTCCGTGTGCATGGCGAATTCCCTTATCGTGAAATATATAATGTAGCTCCCGAAAATCACCCTGCTTATAAAAGCATGCTGTATTACGATAAACTGCGTTATCGTTTAATGCCATACATCTATTCACTGGCAGGAAAAACATACCATGAAAACTATACCATCATGCGTGGTTTGGTGATGGATTTTGCTAATGATCCTAAAGTAAAGAATATCGGCGATCAGTTCATGTTTGGTCAAAGTATTTTAGTAAGCCCTGTAACAGATTTTAATGCAACAACAAAGGAAGTTTACCTACCCGCATCAACTGGTTGGTTTGATTTTTATTCAGGGAAATATTTTAACGGCGGACAACAGATCGTTGCAAATGCACCATTGGAAAGGATCCCATTGTTTGTGAAAGAAGGTTCTGTTATTCCGTTTGGTCCTGCAATGCAATATTCAACCGAAAAATCAGCCGATACCATCACACTGTATGTGTACACAGGTAAGGATGCAAACTTCACTATTTATGAAGACGAAAATATTAATTACAACTACGAGAAAGGTAAATACACAAATATCCCGCTTGTTTATAACGAGCAAACAAAAATGTTAACCATCGCTAAAAGAAAAGGTGAGTTTGATGGCATGCTGAAAGAAAGAACATTTAAAATTATCTGGATAGATAAAAATAAAAATATTGGATTTGACATGGATAGAACACCGGATGTTGCGGTAAAATATAATGGAGACAAAATTTTTATACAACACAAATAAAATATAATAAACTATGTATTCTTATTTAATCACTAATAATTGTTTGCAATGAAAAAAATCAAAACTATGAGGATGGCATCTAAACTGCTATGGGTACTTCTGTCCTTCCTGTTTATGGGCGTGCAAAGTTTTTCGCAAACCGGTGCACGAAAAATTACCGGCAAAATTGTTAATAAAACTACCGGTGAACCTGTATTTGGGGCCAGCATTTCTGTAAAGAATACAGCGAATGCAACAACCTCTGACATGACCGGTAATTTTGCCATTAATGCTAAAACAGGCGAAACTATTGTAATTAGTTTTGTAGGCTTTACAACACAAAGTATTAATGTAACTGCCTCAACAGATAACCTGCAAATTCAACTTACTGAAGATTATAGTAAATTGAATGAAGTGGTTGTAATTGGTTATGGCGTTCAATTGAAAAAATTAGTAACCGGTGCTACTTCCCAGGTAAAAGGGGAAGACCTTGCTAAGCTGAACACAACAAATGCTTTACAAGCTTTGCAGGGAAAAGCTGCGGGTGTTAACATTACTTCTACATCAGGGCAACCCGGCAGTGGTTTTAAAGTAAATATTCGCGGTGTCGGAACTATCGGAAATGCCAATCCGCTTTATGTAGTGGATGGTGTTATCACCAACGATATTACTTATTTAAACAATTCGGATATTGCTTCGGTTGATATTTTAAAAGATGCTGCATCATGCGCCATCTATGGTATCAATGGTGCTAACGGTGTTGTTTTGATTACAACAAGAAGCGGAAAATCAGGTAAAAAAGACGGACAAATTTCATTTGATGCATATTTCGGCAATCAAAATATTGGTCGTCAGGCAGTTTTATTGAATGCTGAACAATATGCTACTATGCAAAATGAAGCAGCCATTAATTCAGGCAAATTGCCTCTTTTCACGCAAACACAAATCAACGCGCTTGCTCAGGGGAGTGCAAATTTACAGGCACATGGAACAAACTGGTTAAACCAAATGTTTTCGTCCAATGTGCCGATTCAAAATTTTAATTTAGCTGCTAATGGCGGAACTGATGTTTCGTCTTATTCATTGGGTGTGTCTTATACTCAACAGGGAGGGATACTTGGAGGTTCTGATCTTTCAAATTATCAACGTATTAACTTTCGTTCAAATTCCGAACGTAAAATGTACGACGGGGCATTGAAGGTAGGTGAACATATGACTTTTTCTTTTATTGATCAAAAGGGGATTGCAGATGGTGGATTATATTCCGGTAACCCTCTTCATAGTGCCTTTGGTATAAGTCCATTATTAGCCATGTATGATGCTAAAGGGCAATACTTAAGCAGTATTAATTCTACGGTATATAATAATGGACCTTGGAATAATACTGAAGCCAATCCTTATGCTTTGATGCAATACAATAATCAAAATGATACAAAGTCTCAAAAATTGATAGGAGATGTGTATGCAGAACTTCAGCCGATTAAAAATTTAAAAATAAGATCAACTTTTGGTTTAAATTATTCTTCCTCAGCTAATCATAGCTATACACCAGCTTATGATAAGTTATCAATATATGCTTTCAATCTTTACGAAAAAATTGGTCAGGGTGGATCTCAGGGATATACCTGGAATTTTGATAATACAATTAATTACTTGTTTAAAATAAAAGACCACAAATTTGATGTTTTAGCCGGTACTGCAATTCGTAAATATCAGGGAACATATGTAGGAGGTTTTAATACGGGATCTACATTATTTAGTTCATTTGATAGAGGTTATCTGAGTACTTCTACCGTAACTTCAGTTGCGATGAGTGCTGATACTTCTGCCGCAAACAGGCAAACTATAACTCATGGAATGTCGTTATATGGAAATGCCAATGCCGTGTATGCTCAATCTTCTTTTTTCGGTCGTGTAAATTACAGTTATAAAGAAAAATATTTAGCTTCTGCTATTTTCCGTGCTGATGGTTCTACCATGTTTGCCCCGGGTCATCAATGGGGATACTTTCCATCCGTTTCTGCCGGTTGGGTAGCAAGCAGTGAAGATTTCATGGAATCAACAAAAAATTGGTTAAACTTCCTGAAAGTAAGAGCAAGTTGGGGTTCTAACGGTAATGATGGTATTTCTGCTTTTAATTACCTGTCTTTAATTAGCCTATCAAATGCGCAGTATAATTTTGGTAATACTAATAGTGTTTTAACTCAGGGTTCATACCCTTCAACACTTGGCATTGAAAATACTAAATGGGAATCTTCACATCAAACCAATGTTGGTATTGATGCCAGATTATTGGACAATAAATTAAATGTAAGTATTGATGTATATAATAAAGTAACTAAAGATTGGTTAGTTGCTGCGCCTTTACTAGCTACTGCGGGTGTACCAAGAAATCCATATATCAACGGTGGAGATGTCAGCAATAAAGGAATAGAACTTCAATTATCATATAATGGAAAAGTGGGGAAAGATTTTGCTTATACGGTTTCCGGTTCTTATGCTTATAATAAAAACATAGTGAATAATATCCCAACAGCTGATGGAATTATTCACGGTAGTACAAACAGTTTATATGTTAATGGTCCTGAATTCTTCCGTGCTGCCGCAGGAAACCCTATCGGTTATTTCTGGGGATATAAAACTGCCGGAGTTTTTCAGAATGAAGCAGATGTTCAGGCATGGAAAGGCAAAAACGGTGCAGCACTCCAGCCAACTGCTCATCCGGGCGATTTAAAATATGTGGATTTGAATGGTGATGGTGTAATTTCTGCTGCTGATAAAACTAATATCGGTGACCCTAATCCGCATCATATTTTTGGTTTAAGCTTTTCGGGTAATTACAAAAATTTCGATCTTTCTATTACAACCAGTGGCGTTGCAGGAAATAAAATTGTTCAATCTTATCGTGACCCAGGTCAATATGGTAACTGGACTTCTGATATCCTTAGCCGTTGGCATGGAGAAGGGACTTCAAATACAATGCCCCGTCTAACTCAAAACGGCTCTAACTGGGCCGAGTTTTCAGATCTCTATATACATGATGGAAGTTATTTAAGGATTTCAAATATTACACTCGGATACGATTTGGCAAAAGTTGTGAAATGGAAAAATTTAAGCCAGTTCCGCTTATATGTAGCAGTTGAAAACTTGATTACGTTTACAAAATATAGCGGTATGGATCCCGAAGTTGGGGCTTCCGCTCCTGATGCCAGTGGAGCTTATTATTTTGGACAAGGTGTTGACAATGGATTTTATCCCCATCCTAAAACTTATATGATGGGTGTAAATATTATTTTCTAAACTAAAAAAAACATGATCATGAAAAGATATAGAATTATAATTATTGCACTTATCGCAATAATATCATTTGATTCGTGTAAAAAATTTCTTACGACCGAATTAACTGATGCAGTAAAAACCAATACCTCGTATTATAAAACACCCGATGATGCATTTACTGCCTTAGTAGGATGTTATAATGGATTAAATTTAATTTGGAATAGTGCAGCAATCCCTGCTGAATTGGAAGTTTTTTCTGATAACAGTTTCGGAGGTACAGGATCTTCTGATGGATATGGATGGGAAATGATGGATGAATTTGATAAAACAATTTCACCTTCGGATGTTGCTATACATAGTAGTGCATGGACCGGATATTATCAGGCCATCTACCGTTGTAATATGTTAATTCAAAACATGGATCAGGTTGTATGGGGCGACAGTATAGCATTGAAGAAACAATATACTGCAGAAGCCAAATTCATTCGTGCTTTCTGTTATTTTGATATGGTTCGGCTATGGGAGAAAGTTCCTTTGATTACAACACCAACTTCTGCCAATGTACCGCAAGCCGATCCGGCAGCAACTTATGCACAAATTATGAGCGATTTGCGTGATGCTTCTGATAGTCTTCCTTCAAACCAGTACAATAGTGTTCCAAACGGAAGGGTAACTAAATGGGCTGCTGAATCTTTATTGGCACGTGCATATCTCTTCTATTCTGGTTATTATGGTACTACCACTATTGGCAAAGAAACTGCATCTACAGCTTTGGCCGCCGTAGAAGACGTGATTGCCCATAGCGGACATGCATTGGTTAGTGATTTCAACACTTTGTGGCCAGCAGCTTCAATAGGCAAAAATGTTCCTTATGCCGGAGAAGCAAACCCTGAAATTGTTTTTTCAATCAAATATTCTTCAACCAGCGATTATAATGGAAATATTACGGGTAACCATTGGATGGTAATGGAAGGAATACGTG
>JAGWPQ010000386.1 GCA_028877045.1 Bacteroidota bacterium
TACTACTTTGGTTTGGGCTAATGCCGTTGTGGAGAGGAATGCCAGGCATAGGTATAACATACCTTTGGCAAGTTTCGATAGGTTCATAAACAAACGTTTAGTGTTAAGATAATAATAAATAAACAAACACAGATCACAAAACCGTATTTCAAAAATCTTATTTCTCTACAAACAAGATCAATCCATACTTTTTGTTAAAATTCTGTTCGAATTATGGCATCAAATCTATTGTAAATGCTGCACACCAAGTTAATTTATTTAACAAATATCCAATGCAAACGTTTGCGAATATGGTTGCGGTGGAAAAGTTTTCATGACTTTTATCATGTTTTGCCGAAAATAATACTTCTTATTCCCTCTTTTATATTATGGCATTATATAAGTGCGAAGCTTATTGTTTACTGTAACACTTGCTGCCGGCTGTTTACATTTCAGCCGTCGCCTCACGACAGACCATATTACTATACTAACTGATGCAGGCGAAATAATCATTACAGCTTTTCCCGGAACTGTTTGAACAGGCATACTTTTCTTTCGTTTTCAGTACAAGACACACTACTTTGAAAGGCTATTTGATTCGTGATTCCTTCGTATCAAACCCACATTACTCCCACAACACTCGCACAACAACCCACAACATTGTGGCGAATTGTGGGTTTGATGTAGCTTTATTGTAGTATAAATACGAACATGTTACCTGTCAAACAGGGTTCAGGTAGGATTGTTGCAGTTTTAAAGACATCTCTTAATATTTAATTTTTAATTTTTTGTATCCAAAACTCGTGGTAACTTATCGTGCCATTTTGCAAACCATATGACCACTACTACGCTTAAAAAAATATCACAGGTACTTGGCTTAAGTATTTCGACTGTGTCAAGAGCTTTAAAAAACCACCCTGATATCTCTGAAAATACAAAGAAAAAAGTTATTGAACTGGCCGATACACTTGAGTACGAGCCCAACGCCAATGCCATTAATCTGAGAACAAGTAAAAGCAAAGTGTTTGGATTAATCGTTCCGCATATTTCTAATTTTTTTTACGATTCCTTTATTTCTGCAGTGGAAGAAGAAAGCCGGTTGCATGGTTATACATTGATGATCCTGCAATCGGGCGATGATCCTGTCATTGAAACCGAGAATTTAAAATTATGCCGCCAAAACAGGGTGATGGGATTATTTGTTTGCATCACACCTGAAACAAAAGACATCAAACCGTTTTTGAGATTAAGCGAGTTTAATACGCCGGTGATCTTCTTTGATAAAGTTCCTTCTGAAATTTCATGCAATAAAGTTTGTGTTGCCGACACCGAAGCAGCAATGATCGCAGCAGAAAAAATCATTCAGAAAAACAAGAAAAACGTTTTAGCCATTTTCGGAAACAAAGATATTTCTATCACACAAAAAAGATTACAAGCCTTTGAATCGGTATTTATTAAAAAAGCAAATACTGTCAGATTAAGCATCTCATATGCTCATTCTTCGGACGAAGCAAAAAACATCAGCAAACAATACTGCCAGTCAAAAAGTAAACCCGATACTATTTTCTGCATGAGCGATGAAATATTGACCGGTGTAATCAAAGCCACGCAGGAACTGCATTTGCAAATACCCGGTGATGTTGCCGTCATTGCGATAAGCAACGGATTTTTTCCAAAACTTTTTTCTCCGGAAATCACTTATGTTGAGACAAGCGGATATAAATTAGGCAAATCGGCCTTTTCCAGAATGCTTGCCTGCATGGCCGATAATACATCAACCGAAGAATTGATTCAGGAATCTGTTTTGGTAGAAGGTGGCAGCATTTAAAAATCAATGCCGATCCATTTTCTTTTATTCTTTTCGTATTTCTCGAAATTGAATTTGTATAATTTTCCCGGACGATGCGGCACATTTTCTTCCATCTCTCCAACATCAATCAATAAATCCATTGATGCAAATTTCTTTCTGAAATTTCTTCTGTCTAAGCTAACACCTAAAATGGCTTCGTATAAATTTTGCAATTCACGCAAAGAAAATTTATCGGGCAATAAATTAAACCCGAGCGGGTGCTCCTGGATTCTTTTTTGTAGCCATTTATAACAGGTATCTAAAATTGCTTTATGATCGAATGCCAGGCTTTTTATGGAAGAGAAGCTATGCCAGTGCAGTTCGTTTGCATAGATTTTCAGTTCATGATGCTGAATATTTAATAACGAACAATACGCCACTGTAATTACTCGTCCGGCCGGGTGACGTTGCGGATGGCTGAATGCCCTGACCTGATCGAGATACACATCATTCATCCCTGTCCTTTCCTTTAAAACACGATAGGCAGCCGTATCCAACTCTTCATTATTTTTCACATTATCGCCCAGTAAGCTCCACAGGCCTTTATACATTTCCAGGTCACTTCTGATCAATAAAACTTTTAACTCGTTTTCTTCAAAACCAAAAATTACACAGTCAACCGTAATGGGAACTTTTGGATAAGATGCAACCAATTTACCGGCATCTTTTATCAACGGAGCAGTTGGTTTTACTAAGGGTTTGTCAAAAACATTTTTCGTCATGGCAATCAAAAATTGATATTCTTTTTTGCAAGAATAAACTCAAATATAAAAGTTAAGGTACAGTAATTTTTGAAATGTGTACATTTTACATAATAAATTTTTCCGGAGTACTTCTAAAAAACAATGCTGCTCCCTGTAAGGATGCTATATGGATATTATAAGACAACAGTATGAAGCAGGTTTTAAAAAGAGTACTTAACCTGTTGGCGGAATTAATGTATGGTTTAATTTTTAGCAGCACAGTAACCTATTGTACGGATAATTACTTTATCCAAACCTCTTCGGGCGTATACCTGTAAGCTTGCCATATTGCCTGTAAAAGCTATTATACCTGCTACCCTTGCCGTAGCGGA
>JAGWPQ010000387.1 GCA_028877045.1 Bacteroidota bacterium
AACTTCCATCAAACGTGCAGGTGCCGATTTGATCGCCACTTATTTTGCAAAGGATGCAGTAAAATTAATTTCATAAACCTTCAATAATTTTTTATGTATATCATCGAATTGACTTATAAAGTTTCCACCGAAGAAATTGATAAGAACCTGGATGCGCACATGGAATACATCGAAAAATATTTTAACACCGGACATTTTTTAGCATCGGGCCGTAAAGAACCACGTGATGGCGGAATTATTTTGGCAAAAGCTGCAACGAGAAAAAGAATTGAAGATATTGTTTCGAAAGATCCTTTCAACATCAAAGGATTTGCCGATTACCGCATCATAGAATTTAAAGCAACAAAGAATACCAAAGAGTACAAAACTTTTATCGGCGAGGATGAATATGTTGGATAAATATTTTTTTATGTAACCGACTGCAAACCTTTGTGTAGCTGTTGTTGCGTCGCACACTTGTACGCTTTGTTCTTTATTCGGCAATAAAAAGAATTATCTTCTCATCCCCGGAAATTTACCGCCCATGGGCATCTTGTTCATCATGCCCATCATCTTTTTCATTTGTTCGAACTGTTTCATAAAAGCATTTACATCGTTCAAATCTTTTCCGCAACCTTTGGCAATGCGTAATTTTCTTTTCTGATCAATTAAATCAGGATTATTTCTTTCCTGCGGTGTCATGCTGTGAATAATGGCTTCAACACCTTTAAATGCATCATCTTTTATGTCAATATCTTTTACGGCTTTACCAACACCCGGGATCATTCCCATCAGATCTTTTAAGTTGCCCATCTTTTTTATTTGCTGCAACTGTTCTAAAAAATCCTGAAAATCAAATTGATTTTTTTTGATCTTCTTTTCTAATTTTTTTGCCTGCTCTTCATCAAACTGATCTTGCGCTTTTTCAACCAACGAAGCAATATCACCCATTCCTAAAATTCGTTGCGCCATACGATCGGGATAGAACACATCGAGTGTATCCATCTTCTCACCGCTGCTCATGAATTTTATCGGCTTGTTCACCGTATATTTTATCGAGAGTGCAGCACCGCCACGTGTATCGCCATCTAATTTTGTAAGAACAACACCGGTAAAATCTAATTTATCATTAAATGCTTTTGCAGTGTTCACGGCATCTTGTCCGGTCATTGCATCCACCACAAATAAAATTTCGCTGGGATTCACAGCCAGCTTGATGTTCGACACTTCGGCCATCATCACTTCATCAATCGCCAAGCGACCGGCAGTATCAATGATTACAACATTTTTATTTTTTGTTTTTGCTTCTTTGATGGCATTCTGAACAATCTCAACGGCATTTTTATTTTCTCTTTCGGCATAAATATCAACACCAATTTGTTCAGCCAAAACAGTTAACTGATCTATTGCCGCAGGACGATAAATATCGGCAGCAACAACCAAAGGAGATTTTCCTTTTTTTGTTTTTAAATAATTGGCAAGCTTTCCGGTAAAAGTTGTTTTACCGCTACCTTGTAATCCTGCAATTAAAATTACTGCAGGATTGCCGGTGATATTAAAATCCGATGCAGTGCCACCCATCAGATCAGTAAATTCATCCTGAACAATTTTTACCATTAATTGCCCGGGGCTGATGGTATTCAAAACTTTTTCGCCAACAGCTTTTTCTTTTACTTTATCGGTAAACTCTTTGGCGATCTTAAAATTTACATCGGCATCAATCAATGCACGACGAATATCTTTTACAGTATTCGCAATATTGAGATCATTAATACGTGCTTCGCCTTTAAGGTTCTTAAACGCAGATTCTAATTTTTCGCTGAGTGAATTAAACATGGTTCTCTATTTTCTATCTTTCACAAATAAAAAAGTGAACCAAAAGTTCACTTTAAAATGAGGTGCAAATATAGTGGCTGTAAACATTTTATCCGAGATAAACCTTCAAATGCTTGCAGCGGCTGGTGCTTCGAAGTTTATTTATGGCTTTATCCTTTATCTGACGCACTCTTTCACGTGTTAAATTAAAACGTGCACCAATATCTTCCAGGCTTAATGCATTATCAATTCCAATTCCAAAAAAATAACATAAAACGGCCTTTTGCCTGTCGGTGAGTGATAGCATGCTCCGTTCTATTTCGGTACGCAGCGATTCATAGTATTCTAATTTAGAATCTGTTTTTTCGGCATTTGGATTGATCATCACATCCATTAAAGTACTGTCTTCTCCATCAGATAATGGTGTATCCATACTCACATGTCGGATGCCAACATTGATCGTTGCTGTAATTTCATCGAGATCCATGTCCAGCAAACTAGCTAATTCTTCGGGTGTAGGTTCTCTTTC
>JAGWPQ010000388.1 GCA_028877045.1 Bacteroidota bacterium
ATGATCTATACTGAACCTGCCTGCACCAAGCGCAATTAAGGTAATAAGCATTAATAGATAATACAATGGGATTTCGAAACCGTTATTACCTGCTTCAAAACCATTTGCCCAATGCACCGTTTTGATGGCCACCAGCATTACAACGATCATCGGTATGGCAATGATCCTTGTGCCAAATCCCAATGCAATTAATACAAAACCTGAAAGCTCTGTAAACGTTGCCATGTAAGCATTTGCGTAAGGCAGGGGCATGCCGAGTTCTTTAAACCAATCGCCGATGGCGTGAATATCTTTTAATTTCATCATGGCCGGTCCGTAAAAACCATAAGCCAATATTGCACGCAATAATAACAAGGTGATATCCTGCAATTTTTCGGTTACTGAAATGTATTTATTGTAGAGTGAAATTATTTTCATGCGTTTGTTTATTTAAATCCGAGAATAAATTGTTGATTGTATAATTCGTTTAAAAAAGATTGACTGTTCTCTAAGATTTGTTGCCGGGGAATATTAAAAACTTCGCTTGCTTCTTTGCTTAATTGATAAACAGATCTTCCGGTTGTTTTAATTTGCTCGGTAAGCCATGCGAAAAGAACAGAGAGTTCTATAAAAATTACTTTACCTGTTTGCGGTTCGCGGAAAATTAGAATATAATAAATGCCTTTATCGGCTTCAGTAATTTCATTTGCTTTTTTATAGTGTACCGGATATTCGGTTGCCAATAAAAAATGCTCGGGGTTTAAAATCAATTCATCCGTTATTAATTCGCCCGATGTTTTTAATGATGCGGCTTCAATATCTTCCATCATAAAAACTTCGATCTCCATCCATTCAAACAATAATAAATTCAATAACTGCGGATATTTTTCTTTGATGGGAAGATCGTTGTTCAAAACATATTCGTACAACTCGTACGGCATTTTCCAAACCTGGTATGATTGACAATTGTGTGTGCCAAAAAAATCATTCACCAGTTCTTTCCATTCGCTTTTGGTAAGTAAACCAAACGTAAGCGGGTAGGCTGTTTGCAGGGTATCGTCGATCACATTAAACACTAATTTGCGATAATGAGGCAAACGGTTGGGCGTTGTTCCTTTCAGGCGAACAAAGTTTCCGGTACGGCAATAATCAGCAAATTTTTTTTCCTGATCAAATGCAATATCAAGCGCTGACTGTTTCATGTTTCCAATGTTTTTGACAAATGTTTTCTAACTTATTTAATTCGAAAAGCATCTCTTCCATTTCGGGAATATTGAAATCTCTTTCCAATAAAACGGGGGCGGTATGCGGCAATTGCTGAATGGTATAGTCAAACAGATCGTACACCGGATCGATGATGGGCTGGCCATGTGTATCGATGATCAGATCCTCTGAAACCTGCTCGTGGCCTGCCATGTGGATGTATGCTACTTTATCCAATCTTAATTTATTGATGAACTCGTAAGCATCATACTTATGGTTAAAACCATTTACGTAAACATTATTTACATCGAGTAATAACCGGCAATCCGATTCATCAACAATAGCATTGATAAATTCGTGTTCCTGCATTTCGGGAGCAATGGCTGTGTAATACGAAACAACTTCCAGCACCAGTGGCATCTCTAAAAAATCCTGTACCTGTTTTGTTTTTTGAACAATATGTTTTACAGCTTCTTTTCTGAAAGGAATGGGTAACAGATCGTACAAGTGTGCATTGTTGCATTTCGAAAAACTTAAATGCTCGGAATACACCTGCACATTATATTCTTTGATGAATGATTTTAACTGACGAAGAAAATTCCAATCCAGTTCATCCGCACTGCCGATGGATAATGATAAGCCATGCAGTGTAACCGGATATTGTTCGGCAACCTGTTTAAATATTTTTTTCCAGTAGCCGCCAATGCCCATCCAGTTTTCGGGTGCTACTTCAATGAACGAAGGCTGCAATAATTTTTTTTCTAAAAACTCGTTTGCAAAATCTTTCCTGAAACCGATGCCTGCAAATTGATTCATGATGAAAAAAATTAGAAGTGAAGAAAACAACAGGCCGTGTTTATAGCGCAGCCTGTTGCATGTTTGAAATAAAAAGATTAGTTACCTGATGGTTTTTTTGCATCTTTCTTTTTACCGCCGCATTTGCCTTCACCGCATTTGCCGTCTTTTGTTTTACTCATGGTAGAATCTTTTTTAGCACCGCATTTTGCATCTTTTGCTTTGCCTGTTCCTGCATCTTTTTTGGCAGCGCAGGCAAGATCTAAATTCATAGAGCGTGCACCGTTCAATTCGTTGCGAACATCATTGCCACTGCCCAATGTGCGGAACGAAAATGCAGATGATGTGTTAGCCATTGCTGCTGCACTGAAAAATGTTCCTGCTACAATTGAACCTGCTACTAAAGCTTTCTTTGCGAAATTTGTTTTTTGATTTTGCATGATGATTTTGTTTTTAGGTTTTTAATTATTTTGAACTTATTGACGGCACATATTTTCCTTCCTTACAGAAAAGAAAATTTTTTACCAGCATTAATATTTGTTTAACAAACGGAGAGGAAATGAGCAATGCAAAGCGCTGCGAAAAAGAAATGAATGGACTCTCTTTTTCGAACTATCAATAAACAACAATAAAAATTAGTTGGAACTTTCTTTTAATGCCTGAAGGATCTTTTGTTTTGAAGCATCAGAGAGGGGTGCATGGTGGTGTTCGTGAGCATGACCTGCATTCTTGCCAATTAATTTTGTTTGCTGCTCGAACAACCTGCAAAAAATACAAATCAACAAGTGGATCTTCAATTGTATCATTTCTAAAAATGACAATTTCTTTTCTTCTTTCTTTGAAACAAGATAGGTTGCATCTTTACACGATATCATGAATAGTTTCTTCACTTGTTATGCCGGATTGATCCAATTTTGTTCTAAACAACTGCGCAATTGCAATTTTGCACGATGAACCAACACCCAATAGTTTGACGGCGTTATACTTAAAACCTTACAAATTTCATCCGATTCCAATCCTTCCATAAACTTCATCACAAAAACAGATTGCTGCAATTCCTGTAATTTATTCTTACAGAATTCAAGTATCGAATAAAATTCTTTTGTTTCGATGGGTTGATTATAATCGATGCCCCAATCGCAGGGTGCAGTTTCTTTTGTCCAATGTTCTTCTTCATTAAAATAATTATCCGAGGTATTTACTTCGGCGGGGCGGACAATATTATTTGCGTTTTTACGGTAATGATCGATGATCTTGTTTTTGCAAATAGTATATAACCAGTTTTTTTCTGAAGCTTCGCCTTTATACGATTCGCGGCTTTTCCATGCACTTAAAAAAGTTTCCTGCACCAGGTCTTCGGCCAAACCCGAATCGTTTACACGCACAACAGTGTATGCATACAATGCATCGGAATATTTTTGAACCCATTGTTCGGGATCGAATGAAGACAGATTGCTCATGATTATTGATTGCTAAACTAATGAATAAAACAGAAACGGACCGTTGTTTCAGAATTGCTACAGAATTAATATTGTAATTTGTATGTAAATTTTTTGTTTTGAAACTGCTGATCATCGAAGACGAATCATCATTGAACCAAAGCATGGTAGAGTTTCTATCGGCAAGCGGTTATGTGTGCGAGCCGGTCTTTAACTTTAAAGATGCAGTAGAAAAAATTGAGGTGTACGATTACGATTGTATTGTACTCGATATCATGCTGCCGGGCGGATCGGGCCTGCAGATTTTAAAATACCTGAAACAAAATAATAAAACCGATGGCGTAATTATCATTTCGGCAAAGGATTCGCTGGAAGATAAGATATCAGGAATTGAATTAGGCGCCGATGATTATTTGACCAAACCCTTTCATTTGTCCGAATTAAGTGTGCGTGTTGCGGCCATCATCCGGCGAAAAAAATTCCAGGGGCACTCTGTTATAAGCATTGCCGATATTGAGATCGATACGGTTGGCATGACAGTAAAAATAAACGGTCAAACAACCGAACTCACACAAAAAGAATTTCAATTATTGTTGTTCTTCGTCATCAATAAAAATAAAGTGATCTCTAAAAATGCCATTGCCGAACATTTGTGGGGCGATGATATGGACATTGCATCGAACTACGATTTTATTTATGCGCACATCAAAAACCTGAGGAAGAAAATTATTTCCGCCGGCGGCGAAGACCGTATCCGCTCTGTTTATGGCGTTGGATATAAAATGCAATTGCCATGAAATTATTTACAAAATATAACCGCATTAACATTTCTGCCACCATCTTCACATTTGTGCTGGGCAGCATCGCTTTTTATTTTGTGCTGGATTATGTGCTTACCAGGCAATTGAAGGAAACATTGCGTTCAGAGCAATTCGAAATAATCCATTTTGTTGAAGAACATCATGCATTACCCGAAATTCAAAACACAAGACATCAATGGATAACAGTTGATAAATCAACTCAAAAAATTAATCAACCGGTATTTAAGAACAGTATTTATTATAATGAACATGATAAAGAAGACCAATCGGCAAAGCAATTGCTTTTTACAGTTGATATTGCCGGACAAAATTATCTCATCACAGTAAATAAATCCGAAGCTGAAACCGAAGATTTATTAAAGCTGATCATTCTGATAACAACCGGGATGATCGCAGTAATTCTTTTATTTAATTATCTCATCAACAGAAAACTCATCAATAAAATATGGCAACCGTTTTATAAAACGATTGATGATATCAAGGCGTATCAGGTATCAGATAAACAACCCCTGCAATTAACAAAAGAGCCGATTGATGAATTGAATTTATTGAACGACAGCCTGAATAAAATGACGCAAAGCATCTACAGGGAATATGCCGCGCTGAAATCTTTTACCGAAAATGCATCGCACGAAATGCAGACCCCGCTTGCAGTTATACGCTCCAGGATAGATTTATTATTGCAACAATCGGAACTTAAAGAACAAAGTTTACAGCAAATATTATCGATAGAAGATGCGGCACAACGTTTATCGAAATTGCATCAGTCGTTATTATTATTAACCAAGATAGAGAACAAACAATTTGTTTTGAACGAACAGGTTGATCTTAAAAAGATCATTCTCGAAAAAATTAAAGAAAGAGAAGAACTGATCGACTCTAAGAAAATAAAGATCGTAACAAATTGCAAAGAAGTTGTTCTTTCGTTCCATCAGCACCTGGCAGAAATTTTATTCAATAATTTATTGAATAACGCCATAAAATATACATCTGAAAATGGTGTGGTTGATATTGAACTGAATGAAGATTTTATTTGTTTCAAAAATGATGCAGCAAATGAAGCGCTCGATGCCGATAAAATCTTTCAACGGTTTTATAAGCCGTCAGATTCAGGCGATGGCACAGGGTTAGGGCTTGCCATCATCAAAGAAATATGCAATCTGGCAGGTTTCGACATTTCCTATTTATTCAACGATCACCAACATATTTTTTTAATAAAATTTAAAACAACCCAATAGGTCCTGATGAAAAAAATAATCAACATTATTTTTATTATTTCTTTTTGTGTTCCCGTTTTATCGCAGGAAAAGTCTTTGGATTATTATATCAGTGCAGGCTTGCAAAATAATCCTTTGTTCAAAGATTATAATAATCAAAAACTAAGTAACCTGATCGATAGTTTGAAAATATTAGCCGGGTACAAACCACAGGTAAATGGCGTCAGCACTAACTTTTATGCGCCGTCGTATAAAAACTGGGGCTATGATAATGCAATAACCAACGGCGTAAACTTTGCACAGCAGGTTGTTGCCACGCAACGATTAGTGAGCAAAGAAAATCTTTCCAATCAGCACGAAGCGATCAGGTTATTAAATGAGTCGATTGATATTTCGGGAAAGGTTACAGAACAGGACCTGAAGAAATCGATCACCGCACAATTCATTACTGCGTTTGGCAGCGGGCAGCAATATCAATTCAATAAAGAAGTACTTGACCTGCTGAAAAAAGAAGAATTGATCTTAAAACGAATGACCGAAAAAGGCATCTATCGCCAAACAGATTATTTAAGTTTTTTAGTGACCATCCAACAACAGGAATTATTGATAAGCCAGTACAACCTGCAATTTCAAAACGAAGTGGCTGTATTGAATTATTTATGCGGATTGCGGGACACTTCTTTTGTACAATTAAAAAAACCTGATCTGCAAATTGCTGTTTTACCCGAAGCGGAAAGTTCTGTTTTTTACCGGCAGTTTATTGTTGACAGTTTGAAATTTAAAAACAATATAGCACAGATCGAATACAATTATAAACCCAAGGTAAATCTATATGCCGATGGCGGTTACTTAAGTTCTTTTGCTGAACAGGCATATAAAAATTTTGGTGTAAGTGCCGGTGTAACCCTTACGGTACCTATTTATGACGGTAAGCAAAAGAAAATGCAGATCGATAAAATTGCCATCTCCGAACAAACACGTCAGGGCTACCGCGATTTTTTTAAGAAACAGTACGAACAAAATATAGCGCAACTATTTCAGCAGTTGCATTCCACTCAAAAATTAATCGATGAAGCAAATAATCAGATCAGGTACACCGAGATCCTGATTGAAGCGAATAGAAAATTATTAGAAGCCGGTGATGTGCGGATGCCCGATTATATCCTGGCTATCGGCAATTATCTCACTGCAAAAAATATCATCACACAAAACAATATCAATAAACTGCAGATCATCAATCAAATTAATTACTGGAACAGAAAATAAATTGTATGAAATTGAATCAGATTATACTTACTTCATTTTTTTTCGTTGCTGTATTTGCATCCTGCAAATCAGATCCTGCAAAAAAAGATACAGAACCACAAGAGAAAACAGAAGCTACCGGAACACCCGTAACCATTATTTCGCCCGAAAAAGGAAGTATGAGCGATGCCGTGGAACTGAATGCCGTATCTTCTTTTTTATTGAAGAGCTTCGTGAAAGCCAATACGGGCGGCTATTTGCAAACAGTGAATGCACAATTGGGAAAGTATGTAAGCAAAGGACAAGAACTGTTTGTAATTAAAACAAAAGAATCGCAAAGTTTGGGAAATACGATCAATGCACTGGATAGTTCTTTGCATTTTGAAGGTGTGATCCGAATAAAATCTCCGGGCAGCGGTTATATCACCCAACTGAATTATCGTGCCGGCGATTATGTTCAGGATGGCGAACAGCTGGCCACCATCACCGATACAAAGAGTTTTGTTTTTTTATTGGACCTTCCTTACGAACTAAAACCATTTTTGCCCAATAACAACGAAGTACAATTAAAATTACCCGACGGTACTTTTTTAAATGGTCATATTGGTGCAGCCATGCCAAGCGTTGATGCTGTTTCGCAAACACAGAGTTTTATTATCAAAGTAAATACCGATAAACAAATCCCTGAAAATTTAATTGCCAAAGTGAGTTTGATCAAACGCTCAAAGATCAATACAACATCATTACCAAAAGCTGCCGTGCTGAGCAATGAAACACAAAGCGAATTCTGGATCATGAAATTGATCGACAGTGTTACTGCCGTGAAAGTGCCGGTACACAGGGGTTTGGAAACAACCGATCATGTAGAGATCTTATCACCGCTGCTTTTACCAACAGACAAAATTTTATTGACCGGCAATTACGGATTAAGCGATACTGCCAAAGTTATGGTTACTGAAACTAAAAAATGATCACAGCAATTAAAACGAATAACACGAATTATAAAACAATACATATCCATTCTTGTCATTCGCAAAAATTCCTGTAATAAAAAATATTGTGACGATGAAAAACTTTTTCACTACATATAAAAATCCGGTCACTGTTTTGGTGGTCATCATCATCATGGGCGGACTATTTGCATATAGTAAATTGCAAACAGCATTATTCCCTGAGATCACTTTTCCTAAAATAAAGATCATTGCCGATGCGGGCCAGCAGCCTGTAAAAAAAATGATGATCACTGTTACGCGGCAATTAGAAAATGCAGTGAAACAAGTACCCGATCTGAAAATGATACGCAGCACCACAAGCCGCGGCACCTGCGAGATATCTGCATTCATGGATTGGAAAGCAAACATCGATATCAGTCAGCAACGCATCGAATCCAAGATCAACGAAATAAGAAACACATTACCGCCCGATATTGATATTACTGTTGAAAGAATGAATCCATCCATTCTGCCCATCACCGGATTTTCTTTAGAAAGCAAAACAAGATCGCCGATAGAAATGAAATTATTGGCGATGTACACCATCAAACCTTTTTTATCGCAGGTAGATGGCGTTTCAGAAATAAGAGTGATCGGTGGAAAGAGTAAAGAATATTGGATGGTGCTGAATATTCAGAAGATGAGTACACTGGGCATCACACCCGATGCCATCAGCACGGCATTATCACAAACCAATTTCATCAGATCAAACGGATATTTAAGCGATTACCGTTTGCTGTATTTAACGGTAACCGATGCCGCTGTTACATCGAAAGAACAATTGCAAAATATTGTGATCAGCAACAACGGCAAACGGATCGTATTGCTGAAAGATATTGCCGATGTGCAAATTCAGGAAGCAAAAGAATACGTCAAGATCAATGCCAACGGGCACGAAGGAATATTGCTTGCCGTTATCAAACAACCCAATGCTAATTTGATAGAGCTGAGCGATAAGATGAGTTTGAAAATAGAAGCACTAAAAAAGATCATTCCCAAAGATGTTTCCATTCAACCCTTTTATGTGCAGGCCGATTTTGTAAAAGACTCGGTAAAAAGTGTGACCGATAGTTTGTGGATGGGATTGGGATTGGCCATACTGGTTGCCATTATTTTTCTTCGTTCGCTAAAAGCAAGTGCCGTTATTTTAATTACCATTCCCGTTATTATTTTATTAACGCTGATTTGTTTGTATGCCACAGGGCAAACATTAAACATCATGACACTCGGCGCCATTGCCGCAGCCATTGGTTTAATTATTGACGATGCCATTGTGGTGGCCGAACAAATACATCGTACGCACGAAGAACATCCTGATGAACAGAGCACTTCGCTTATACATAAGGCTATAAGGTATTTGTTCCCTGCAATGGTTGGTTCTTCTATAAGTACTATAGTTATATTCATCCCTTTTGTTTTGATGACGGGCGTTGCAGGGGCAT
>JAGWPQ010000389.1 GCA_028877045.1 Bacteroidota bacterium
ATAAAAGTTTAATTAATAAAGTAGAAGGCAAAGTAAAAAACCTTTTCGGCGGAAAACATAAAAACGATACGAATAATAAGACCGATGGTTCATTTGAAGCGGATGAAGCTACTCTTAATAAAATATGGGCAGATGCAGAAAATGGATTTAATTCGGTTAAACAACTGAAAGTAATTGGACAACAGGGAAGTATTTTTTCTTTGGGCAAAGATTATGGTAGTACTATTACATTGGCATGGGACGCTGATTTTATACATAAAGAAATTATTGCAAATGCAAATACTCTTGTTCGTCAATGGGCCGAACATAACAGCATTATCATTGTAGATGCCAACAAAGAAACACTCGGAAAAAAAACATTTAATTTAAACAAGGATAATAAGACAATTGGCCTATTGATGATTTCACACAGCGCCGGTAAGCCTGATGAATTAAATTATATTGCATTCCAGTTGTACGATAATAAAATGTTTGCAATGATGAATAAATAATAAGTTTAGTTTATGAGAAAAACATTCTTTTTAGTCGTTTTTTGCATTGGCATTTTAAATATATATGGCCAAGCATATACCATCGAAAACAATCAGATAAAAACCAAAAATACGGTTCAATTTATTGCCAACGATTTCAAATTAACCGAAGCCAGTATTGATGCTCTGAATATTATAGCTACAGTTTTAAAAGAAAAAACTTACATAAGCACATTACGGATTGAAGGGCATTATGGATTAAACAATAATGAAAAAACAAATCAGGATTTATCGGAGAAAAGAGCATTGGAAGTATGCAATCAATTAATTGTCTTAGGAGTTGATTGCAAAAGATTATTGCCTGTTGGTTTTGGAAGTACCAAGCCTATTGCAACAAATACAACCGATGAAGGAAAAAAACAAAACGAGCGAATTGTATTTGTTGTTGCAGCCATAAGAAATAAGGCAATTGGCGGAATGTCTTTAGATGGTGGTGGAAAAACCATTGCGGCATATACTGAAACTACATGCCATTAAAATTGTATAATTACACATCAACAATACAATAAAATCTATCTCGTTAATTGAAGTATTCTGAAATTGCGTAGATAATTTAAAATTATCCTTGCAGGAAAGGGAAGTGATTAATCTTTTAGAAAACTTCTTTTTTCTTTTAAAGAATAAGTAATTTCAATATTACCTTCACTGCCAGTAGCTTGTTTCAATGTTTTAATCTCTTTTTTTTCTGTTGTAATATATACCGGCCCTGGTTTTAATAATTGTAAATCTTGAGGCGAGATAATGATCTGCCCGTCTTTTATTATTCTGGTTTCATAAAAGTTTTGAGTAGCCTCTGCTGTATCCTTAATACCTATTGTTAGTATATCCCCTTCCTGCAATCCTTTATAAGAAAGAACTAAACCTGCTTTTTTCGATACAGAATCTAATTTTTCATCAATCAAAACAAAAGGGGTAAAAGAAAAATCTTCTTCATATTTCCTTCTATCCCGGGAAATAAATATAAACTTATGATTACCACTAAAGCCTACTATTTCGGGAGATGCAGAATAATACGCCCCACTAAAATAATCATGTTCGGCTTTTAGTTTCTGATTGTCGAGCAAAATTGAGGAAGGTTCATCTAAAATCAGCGTAGTTCCCCTGTAACTTTGGAACCTAAATTGTGCTTTGATCTTAGCAAATGAATTCCCTTCAATATAA
>JAGWPQ010000390.1 GCA_028877045.1 Bacteroidota bacterium
TGCTGCAGCATAATCGCCGCAATGCGAAATAGAAAAATGATATTGCTCGTAAGGCAAGTATGGCTTTTTGGTATCGGCAATTAATATTTCATCGAAAGGAAAATCGGGAAACAGAAATCGCAGCAAATAACGTCCGGCTAAGTGTTGCAGCTTTTTGTGAGGATGTGTGATCTCACGTTGCAACGGAACCTGCGCTAAAAAAAACGAAATAGGTTCTTCTATTTTCCAGATGGCTAATTTGGTTGTATCGTTAATATTATGTTGATAAAATAAAGCCAATGCGAATTATGATTTATGATTGCAGATTTACGATTTATATTGCAAACTCTTGCTGACTTTTGTTATGAAACCTGAAGTGTGCAAGTATTTTTACCACAGAGGATACAGAAAAAGAACACAGAGTTTCGCGGAAAAAACTTTGTGCTACTCTGTAAAAAAACTCCGTGCACTCCTATGTGGTAAAATAAAAAGTTAAGTAATGAACCGAACGTACAAGAGTGCGACGCAACAACAGCTTCATTGAAAAACAAAAGCCGGTAACAAAAAAAAATAAAAAATGATTTTAACTGATAAAAGGATTTTAGAAGAAATGGCGAAAGGAACAATAAAAATTGTTCCGTACAACCGCGAAGATCTGGGAAGTAACAGTTATGATGTTCATTTGGGAAGCACATTGGCAAAATATGTTGATGCCGAACTGGATGCCAAAAAACATAATAAAATTGAATGCTTCGAAATACCTGAAGAAGGTTATGTGTTGCATCCGCACGAATTTTATTTGGGTGTTACTGCCGAGTACACCGAAACACATGCACATGTTCCTTTTTTGGAGGGCAAATCTTCTACAGGCCGTCTGGGCATTGACATTCACGCTACGGCCGGAAAAGGTGATGTTGGCTTTTGCGGCAACTGGACATTGGAAATTTCCGTAAAACAACCGGTGCGCGTTTACAAAGGAATGCCTATCGGTCAGTTAATTTATTTCCCTGTTGATGGTGAAATTGAAGTGAAGTACAACGAAAAAGGAAATGCAAAATACAGCCACCAACCCAATATGCCCGTTGAAAGTATGATGTGGAAAAATAAGTTTTAGTTGAGTAGTAAGTTTTAAGTTGTAGGTTATAAGTTAACGAACTGTCTCCAACTTAAAACTTATTACTTATCACTTACAACTTCCCAAACTTTTTCTCATACGCCAATAACCAACCTATTACTTCATTGTAACTATCGATGCCTGCTAATTGGTTATTAAGTTTTAAATATTGATCGAAAATATTTGAAGCGATGGGTGATATCTTATTTTCGCGTTTATAAAAAAACTCGCGGATCTCTATGCGGTCTTTCCGAACCAAAGAATCGAGATTATTTTTATTTTGTTTGATGATATTTTTTAATCCACCGATATCGCGGTCCAGCAAAAACATTTTTATTTCTTCGTTCTGCGCATACGAAAACAGCTCGAGATAAACCGAATAGCGAAAATAAACATCGGTTGAAGAAGATGCAGTAAGATAGCCCACAAAATTTGCTTCACTTTCGCTGGCATAACCAATCTGGTGCGCCATCTCGTGACAGGCAATAAACGGAATTAATATTCTTGGAATATCACTGCGTACCTGTGCTTCGCCGGTGAAAGGATTATAATAACCTGTAAAACCAAAATAATTTCCCAAAGGGCTGTAGAGACTTGATTTTATTGACTTTGACTGATGTTTCAAAAAATGAAAATCAGTTGAAACTGTTTGATAATTTTTATCGGCTTCATCAAAAATTTGTTGCAAAGATGGTTGCGGCAATGTGGTATCTTTTATTTGTCTGCGGCATTCATTTACTTTTAAAATAAGTTGATTGGTCAAGGCCACCACTTCTTCTTTGCAATATTCTTGTGGCTGCAATTTTAGTTGGTATTCGATGCCAAGGCGTGTGTAATTCAATCCCCATAAAATATTGAACCAAATGTATATCCACATCAATCCCCTGATTGATCCGGCGATCGATCGTCCAAAATATTTCCAACTGAATTGTCTTTTAAAAATTGATAAAATAAATTTGATGAATTTTATCAATAACCAGCATCCGAATAAAATATAAATAATATCGCCGATGCTGAATGAAAAAAATCCGGTGATATTGCGGAGGATGATCGAAATGTTTTGATAAAATTTATTGCTATAATTTTGTTCTACCCAAAAGGGAAATAATTGAATAATTTGAATGGCGGCAATAGCTAAAACAGGTAACACCCATTTTAGCCCTGACTGTCCATTAAATAAGTTATTTATTTTATCTGATTTCATGATCCGGGGATAA
>JAGWPQ010000391.1 GCA_028877045.1 Bacteroidota bacterium
ACCTGGTTTTATGATGGCGGTGGTTGTTGTTAATCTTTATTTTTGATGAAATTATTTTCAATCTATGCAAACGCTGTATCAATTAAACGAAGCAAAAAAATTTCTAATTAAGCAAAACATAAATCACGCGGATATTGGTATCGTTTTAGGTACAGGCTTACATCAGTTTATAAACCTTATCGAAATTATAGATACCATACCTTATTCCGAAATACCAAACTTTCCGGTATCAACTGTTGAGTTTCATAAAGGCAATCTTATCTATGGAAAAATCGCCGATAAAAAAATATTGGTGATGCAGGGGCGCTTTCATTCGTATGAAGGTTACAGCATGAAAGAAATTGTTTTCCCTATCCGCATAATGAAACTATTAGGTGTCCAAAAACTTTTCTTATCAAATGCTGCAGGAGGAATTAACCTTAATTTTAAAAAAGCTGATCTTGTTTTAATTGACGATCATATTAATTTACAATCGGGCAATCCATTGACCGGAAAAAATTTCGAAGAAATCGGTGCTCGTTTTCCCGACATGAGTTCTCCTTACGATAAAGAAATAATGAATGAATTATTAAAACAATCTCACAAATTAAATATCAATTTAAAGAAAGGTGTTTACGCCGCCGTTAATGGCCCTAATCTCGAAACAAGAGCCGAATACCGGTATATCAAAATTATTGGTGCCGATATGGTGGGCATGTCAACAGTGCCTGAAGTAATTGCAGCCAATCACATGCAATTGCCTTGTGTGGCAGTTTCGGTAATTACTGATGAATGCGATCCCGATAATTTAAAGCCGGTTAACATTGCCGAAATAATTGAAGTAGCCGGGAAATCTGATGAAAAACTTTCGAAACTTTTTTATGAAACAATAAAGGTTTTATAATGAAGCAGGCACTTTTAATTTTTGTAAAGAACTTAATTCATGGTCAGGTAAAAACACGGCTTGCAGCCACTGTTGGAAATGATATGGCATTAACTGTTTACCAAAAGCTTTTACAACATACTGTAACAATAACACATCAACTTACTCTAAATAAAATTGTATTCTATTCAAACTCCTTAGTGGAAACCGATATCTGGAAAAATAATGTTTATAATAAACAATTACAATCAGGAATTGATTTAGGCGAAAGGATGCAAAATGCTTTTATCGCTGCTTTCGAAAATGGAAATAACAGGGTTGCAATTATTGGCTCAGATTGTTTTGAGTTGACATCAACTATTATTCTGAAAGCCTTTGAAAATTTAAAAAATAATGACGTAGTGATTGGCCCTGCAAAAGATGGTGGTTATTATTTGTTAGCAATTAAAAAAAATCATCCGCAACTTTTTCAAAATATTAATTGGAGTACCGATGAAGTTTTAAAACAAACTTTATCGGTCTGCAACAATTTAAATCTTTCTGTTTATTTATTGCCTGAACTAACCGATATTGATAATGAAAACGATTTGAATAAAATAAAAGACAAATTATTTTCTCCAAAGGAAATTCAGGTATGATTAGTGTTATAATTCCAACTTTTAATGAAGAAGAGCATATTGCGGCAACTATTAAAATATTGCGACAATATGATGAGCAGAATTTAATTAAAGAAATAATTATTGCTGATGGTGGTAGTACCGATAACACAGTGGTTATTGCAAAATCTCAAAATGTAATTACTGTAATCAGTCAAAAAAAAGGAAGAGCAGCACAAATGAATTTTGGTGCATCAAATGCAACGAGTGAAATTTTATATTTTTTGCATGCCGATACTATTCCTCCAAATAATTTCACAAACGATATTGTTCAATCAATACAACAAGGTTATGGTGCAGGATGTTTTATGCTTTCGTTCGATCATGATCATTGGTTTCTAAAAGCCAATTGTTGGTTCACGAGATTTGATGTAAATGCCATTCGTTTTGGTGACCAAAGTTTGTTTGTAACAAAAGATAATTTTAATAAAGTAAATGGATTTAAGGAAGACCACATTGTGTTGGAAGATCAACAAATAATTAAACAATTAAAAAAAGTAACTTGGTTTGTAATTATTAAAAAGCCGGTACTTACTTCTGCACGTAAATATATCGAGAATGGTATTTATAAAACTCAGCTTATATTTTTTATTATTTATTTCATGTATCACTTAGGTTATTCACAACAAAAATTAGTAACTACTTACAGCAAGCTAATCAGGCAGAATAAATTATAATTCGCTTCCGGTAGTGTTAATTCTAATTTTTTTAAAAGTTGAATAAACGCCATAAATAATCATTACTGCAATAAAAACATAAACCCAAAAAGGAATATTTCTGCCTGAAATAATCAGATACAAATAAGCCGAAATAAAACAGAAACCCGTAAGCAACAAAGACAACACAACAGGTTTTTTATTCTTTATATTTTTGATTGTCCATCCTAAACAAATAAAAAAGAATGGAATAGCTCCAACATAAATGCTACCAAATATATATGGATTGACGTTGTATTTTTCGCCAAGGCTTAAAAACCATTCTTTAAAAATATTCCACCATTCCATCTGCTATTATTTAATAAAGTTTTTATAAGGTAAAAATACCACTGCTGTCTCGTTATAAATATTGCAAACAAAACTTAATTCAGCGTTTCATTTTCGTTTAAAAAACGAATTATTTTTTCTTTAGTTGCATCCGAAAGTGTACTGTGCTCATGTAGATGTGACTGACCCGCATTGTGCCCTATAAAATTAGTTTGCTGCTCAAACATTTTACAGAATTTGCAAAAATATAAATGCATCTGCAATTTTATTTTTTCAAAAAAAGATAATTTTCCTTCCTCTTTTTTAGATACCAAAAAAGTAGCTTCTTTGCAATTCAGCATTAAATATTTCATCATAACCTCAATTGTTTACCCAATGTTTTTCCACGCAACTTCGCATCTGAAGCCTTGCTCTGTGGATGATGGTCCAATAGTTAGACGAACTTATGTTTAATACCTTGCAAATTTCATCCGAATTTAAATCTTCCAAATATTTAAGCGTAAATACATTTTGCTGTAACTCTTTCAAATTATTTTTACACCAGTCTATTATCTTTTGTATGTCTTTTCTTTCAACTAAGTTTTCTGATACAGCCCATTCATTGGGTATTGCCTTTTCATTCCAACTGCCTTCAGCATTAAACCAATCATCTTCCACTTTTTGTAGATCAGGTACCCCTGTCTTAGTAAGCTCAGCCGATCTTTTCCTGTAAAAATCAATTATCTTATTTTTCAAAATCGCAAAAAGCCAGTTTTTTTCTGTTGCTATTCCTTTATAAGTATCTATTGCTTTTAAGGCCGATAAAAAAGTTTCTTGCACCAGATCTTCCGCAATGGCCGAATCATTTACCCGCATCATCGCATAGTTATAAAGTATATCACCATATAGCTTTAACCAGTTATTCGGATCTGCTGCCTTACTTTTCTGTTCCATAAGTACTTCTAAGATTTATAATGTAAATATATGAATTACATAATCCAAATACCTGTTACAGCGCTTTTCTAAAATTTTAATATATAAATTGAAAGGATTCATTCATCACTCCGTCTATACCAATGATCTTATACAAGTAACTTAACTAATAAAAAATGAAAAAGAAAACCTTAAAGATAATTGGGCTAATAATACTGATTGGCGCTATCGTTGGTATA
>JAGWPQ010000392.1 GCA_028877045.1 Bacteroidota bacterium
ACGATGAAGGTGCTGCCATGTTTGGCGGCGTTGCAGGCCATGCAGGATTGTTCAGCAATGCATACGATCTGGCGCTATTGTATCAAATGCTTTTGAATGGTGGCGAATTGAATGGCGTTCGTTTATTGAAAAAAGAAACCATCGACTGGTTCACTGCTTACAACAGTGAAGTTAGCCGCAGAGGTTTGGGTTTTGATAAGCCGGAAAAAGATAATGAAACTCGCAAAAATCCTTATCCGTCAAAATCAGCATCGCCTGAAACCTTTGGCCACACAGGCTTTACAGGCACTTGTGTTTGGGTTGACCCGAAATATAATTTGGTTTATATTTTCTTATCGAACCGTGTTAACCCAACAAGGGATAATAATAAATTAAGTCAGCTTAATATCCGTCCAAAGATTCAGGAAGCCATTTATAACGCAATTATAAAGTAGCCATATATTCATTTTAAAGAGCAATGCGAAAACAATACCTTCGTATTACTTCTAAATAAAATAAAAATGAAAAAGTTTATCGTATCTGCATCTATGTTTTTTGCAGTTGCAATTGTAATAAGCTCCTGCTCATCCAAAGGCCCGAAAGAAGCAAAGTTTATTCCTAAAGACGCTTCGTTTGTGATGGTTGTAGATGCCGGTTCTTTGAAAAACAAATTGCAGGCAGCCAATATTAATATCGACAGTATCATCAATAAAATATTTGAGCAGGATTCTTCTCAGGCAAGGCATAAACAAATCCTGAAAGAGTTTCAGGAAAATATTGTGTGGAATGCTCAATTTTTTATTTTCTCCACCAGCAAAAAAATATCTTCTGTTGCACATGGCGAAAGTTATAATTTGATTGCACCCATAAAAGATTCGGCAAGATTGTATGCTTTTATTCATAAACAAGATGAATTGAAAGACAAGAAAGTAGTGCATGAAAAAAAATATAGTTACATGCAATTGGGCAACGACGTTTGTTTGAGCTGGACCGATAAAAATGTGATCGCAACTTTTTATCATGTTACCGAAAACAAAAGAATGACTATCGATTCGGTGGTGCATGTTAATGAACCCGAATCGATCAATAAGATCGATGAATTAAAAAAACAGGTTGATGCATTTTATACGCAAAGCGAATCTGAGTCATTGGCCTCTGTTTCAATGTTCATGGGCCTCTTCAAAGAAAAGGCCGATGCTTATACATTCAGCGGCAGCAGCAGTATCTCGAAATATTTAAGCATGATGCCGGTACAGTTGCCCAAGTTGGAAGACCTGCTGAAAGATAATTTTACCACATCAACTTTTAGTTTTGAAGAAGGAAAAATAACTGCAAAATCTTCCTTCTATCCAAATAAAACATTGAGTGCTATTTTCAAAAAATACAGCGGGCCAACCGTTAATTTATCGATGGTAGAAAATTATCCTTCACAAAATATCAATGGATTTTTATTGGCTTCTGTTAACCCGCAGGTATTTAATGAAATATTAAAAGAACTGGATGTTGATGCTTTGATGAACAGTTATTTCGAAAAATTAAATATCAGCAGTGACGATCTGTTTAAATGTTTGAAAGGTGATATTGCTGTTGCAGTTTCGGATATCAACCTGGGCAGATTTTCGGGCAACAAAGACACACAGGGCAAGGATCAAATTGGGAAAATGGTTTTCAATGCCGCTGTTGGTGATAAAAAGAGTTTCGATAAAATGATGGACAAAGCTGCCGAAAACGGGTTGCTTGTAAAACAAAACAACACGTATAAAGCAGGAGGTTTATTGCAGATATTTGGGATTTATGTTCATATTGATGATAAGAATTTAATTGTAGCAAGCGATTCGCTTACCTACGCACAATATGTTTCCAAAACAGGCAAAGCAAATATCAGCGCCGATGTGATCAGTCAGATAAAAGATAAGTCCAGTGCGGCTTACGTCAATATCGAAAGTATTATTTCGGGAGTAAGTTCAAATAAATTTTCTTCGGGCGACAGTTCTGCTTACGCTACTGCAAAGAATACTTTTAAAGACATTATTGCTACAAGCAGTAATTACGACGGAACAAAAATTGCCAGCGAATTTAATTTGAGGTTGAAGAATGAAAAACAAAACAGTTTGGTTACGCTGATGAGTTTGTTTACCAATTTCAGCAGCAATTATGTGAAGAACCATCAAAAAGATGATTCCTTCGAGCACTTATTATTATTAGATCCTTCGATGGGAAATTTTTAAAATAAATATTTTTACAAAGAGCTGCATTCGTGCAGCTTTTTTCTTTTATCTAATCGTATTTTCGTCACATGCAGATCGCACTGAAACAAATTGTACCTATTCCGCTGAAAGATAAATTTGCGCAACGCAATTCTGATGTGTGGAATCAAACAATTTCATTTCATCATGGTGAATGGATAAAAATTAAAGCACCCAGCGGTACGGGCAAAACAACTTTCATTCATACTTTATATAAACTCCGCCACGATTATTCAGGAAATATTTTTTATGATGATAAAGAAATAAAAAATATTTCGGGTGATGTGCTGGCGCAGATACGTCAGCAAAAAATAAGTATCGTTTTTCAGGACCTGCGTTTATTTCCCAATCTTACTGCCAGAGAAAATATTGAATTGAAACGTGTGCTGCAAACACCTTTTCATGAAGCAAATGTTATTGATGAAATGGCCGAAAAACTGGGTGTAGCAAGCATTTTAAATCAACGTGCCGGGTTATGCAGTTACGGCGAGCAACAACGTATCGCCATCATCCGGGCATTGATACAACCTTTTGTATGGTTGTTTCTGGATGAACCTTTCAGTCATTTAGATCACGAAAATATTTCGAAAGCATCGGCATTGATCGCAGAAGAATGCAGCAAAAGAAAGGCAGGATTTATTTTAACCGATCTGGATGAAGACGAACATTTTAATTACAGCAAGAGAATGAAATTATAAATATTGAATATTATTTAGAGAATGCAATGTCATGCTGAGGCTCTCGAAGCATGATTTATAAAATGAGTTTTCGTTTATCACCCTTCGAGAGCCTCCTTTAGATTAAAATAGTTCTTTGATAATTGAATAGCAGTAAAAAGTGAGATGAATATTTTTGTGGAAAGAAGTGGGGTGAACTTTGAGAGCCTCCAGATTAATGATCTAGACCTTGTATTAGTCCCCACCTCCGTCCACGGTTGCCAAGGCCCATTTAGAATAGTAAGTCCTTCAAGACTAATTAAAGGTCTTAGGCTAGGCAACTTTTTATAAACTGTGTAAACACAAAATTATGAAAGTTCAGCACATCATCGGAGCCGACCTCTCCAAAAAAAGTATTGATTTGGTTTGTCATTTGTTTAAAAGCCATATTCAAATCGAAAACTCTCCCGGAGGGTTTGAAAATTTATTGCAATGGTTTGATCAACAACAAATCAATCTTTCTGAAACAATGATCGTGATGGAACACACAGGGTTTTACAGCTATTGTTTTGAAAAGTTTTTACACCGGTATCAAATCGCTTTTTGCAAAGTGAATGCACTTGCCATTAAGAGATCAATAGGGTTGGTGCGGGGCAAAACAGATAAACTTGATGCTTCAAGAATTGCTGCATATGGCTACGAAAAAAGGGACAAACTTGTTGTTGATGTTCCGGCCAGTGATGCTCTGAAACGTTTGCAAATGCTGTATTCTACCCGTGAAAGATTAGTGAAACAAAGAGCTTCATTAACCTGTGCAATCAAAGAATACAGAAACATTGGCATCTCCGAAAAAGACATCATCATGCAAACACAATTGCAATTGATTAAAAAGTTTGATACGCAAATTGAAAAATTGATGAATGAAATAGAATCTATCATCAACGAACAAGAAACAATGAAACAAAATTTTCATTTACTGCAAAGCATCAGGGGCGTTGGTAGAATAGTAGCATTAACCACTATTATCAAAACGCGCAACTTTACTCGTTTTGCTAATGCAAGAAAGTTTGCTTGCTTTTGTGGTACTGCTCCTTTTGAACATAGCTCAGGAACGAGTATCAGAAAGAAATCCAGAGTAAGTCATCTTGCTGATAAACAAATGAAAGCATTGCTTGATCTGTCGGCTAAATCTGCTATCCAATATGACAAAGAACTACGTGAATATTATTTAAAACGAACAGAAGCTGGTAAATCAAAAATGAGTACCATCAATGTTGTTCGAAACAAAATTTTATATCGCATGTTTGCTGTTATTAAACGACAAACACCATTTACAGAGAACTATTTACAAGCTGCTTAAAACTTTTTTTGCAGTTTGTGAATCTTAGAATACAGGGTGACAGCACGTTTCCAAATGGTGACATAACTTTTATATAATGTCGTGTTTTGTAGTATGATTTTTTTTGTCATGCTGTCCAAAAGGACTCCTTTAGAGAGGCATTCGAAGCATGGCGAACGAAATGCATTTATTTAATCACCCTTCGGGAACCTCATGTGTGATAACACGTCAGTTAGACGACAGTAAGTTTCTCGTCATGCTAAGGCATTCGAAGCATGATGAAGCGGATAATTATCTTACAATTTTTCCTTCGAGTTGATCATGTAAGCTCCGTTGTTTTTTAAAGATACCGGAGCTTTTTTATTGCCCTTGAAAGCCAAGCCGGTTACAGCTTACCTTATAAATACATTAAAATATTATTTAAGTTTAATGGGAATTTAAGTATGATTTTTTGTAATCTGTTTGGCTACAACATATCTTCATTTATTACAATTTTAACTGTCGTCTTAAATACTACATCTCTCTTCATCCAAAACAATACTTATGATGAAAACTAAAATTTTACATCGTTTTCTATTGTCTGTATGTATATCAATATTCGTAAATATTTTATACGGCCAAACACCTACTATCAGTGGATTTAGTCCTTCTTCAGGATCTGTAGGTACATTGGTAACCATAACCGGAACCGGTTTAGATAACCCAACTGGTTTTGCAATTGCCGGCGTTAATGCAATAGTAATATCTAATACGGGAACTCAGTTGGTTGGGATGGTGATGCCGGGTGCAACAACTGGACAAATAAGTATAACAACATCTGGCGGCACTGCTAACAGTGCAAGTAATTTTACTGTTACTGCAAGCCAGGTACCCAATGCTCAGCAGGGAAGTAAATTAGTTGGGACTGGTGCTATTGGTAATGCAGCTCAAGGTCTTTCTGTATCTATTTCATCCGATGCCAATTCC
>JAGWPQ010000393.1 GCA_028877045.1 Bacteroidota bacterium
AACATTGGCTTTGATCACAGATTTTCTGTCTTCATCATGTGTATAATCGAATGGTGAGGCACTTAAATTGATCATCACATCGGGCGATTGCTGCATTAATTTATCCATCGGACAAATACGGTACAGCACATTATCATTAATGTTCCAGATATCTTCGCAAATTGTTACTGCTAATTTTTTTCCTTTGAATTCAATTACATCCCAATCGTATGCAGGTTCGAAATAACGGTATTCATCAAACACATCGTAAGTTGGCAATAATGTTTTATGAACTTCAGCTTTTATTTGTTGCTCGTATAAAAAGAACGCAGCATTAAATAAGTTTTTTCCTTCTTTGATGGGATTACGTGCCGGAGAACCGATCAGCACGCCAATCGTATCGGCATGTTGTTTAATGATATCAATGCTTTCGTAACATTTATTGATGAAATCGCTGAACTCAACAAAATCTCTTGCAGGATAACCGCACACACTCATCTCACTAAAAATAATCAAATCGCCACCTTGTTTTTTTGCAGCCTCAATCGCTACAATAATTTTTTTAGTATTGCTTTCAAAATTGCCGATATGGTAATTCTGTTGTGCTAAAAATATCTTCATCGCACAAATTTCACGAATTGTTCCGAATTTCACGAATTGTACTTTCGGCCATCAAATAATTAACAGAATCAACCACAACAATTCGTTTAATTCTCTTTAATTCGTGTAATGAAAAAATTATTTCTTTTTTTATTGTTGATCGAAATTATTTCGTGTAAGCAAAAAAAAAATATCCCTGATGTTTCATCCATTCGGATCGATCTGAAAGTAGAAAGATTTGAGAAAGATTTTTTTTCGATCGATACCAATAATGTGGCAGCATCACTCGATTCACTCAATATAAAATATCCTTCTTTTTTAAAAGATTATTTATATAATATTTTGGGTGCTATACCTCAACCGGATAGTGTTGTAAAATATGTCGGCTTCTTTAAAAAAGATTATCAAAACATTTATGCAGCATCGCAACAAAAAATTCCTTCATTCGATAATTATAAAAAACAAATTGAAAGAGGGTTCCAGTTTTTAAAATATTATTTTCCAAATTATAAAGCACCAAGGGCAATTATTACTTTCGTCGGGCCATTTGATGGCACCGCAAACGCAATCACAGCAAGTGGTGTAGCCATCGGACTGCAATCTTATCTGGGAAAAGATTTTCCGGCTTATCAGTCTCAATATATCCGTGATGTTTATCCGTCTTACAAATCAAGGAGATTTGAACCAGAATATATTTCGGTGAATTGCATGAAGGGAATTATTGAAGATATGTATCCGTATAAGGGCACCGGCCGACCATTGATTGAGCAAATTGTTGAAACCGGAAAGCGTTTGTATGTGTTAGATGCGTTGTTACCTGAAGTTGCTGATACATTAAAAACCGGTTACACACAAAAACAATTGGATGGTTGTTTTGCAAACGAAAAAAATATCTGGAGTTTTTTTATAGAAAATAATTTATTGTTCGAAACGGAGCCAAATTTAATTGGTGTTTATGTGAATGACGGACCGAATACACCTGACTTAGGGCCCGCTTCTCCGGGATTTATAGGACAGTTCATTGGTTGGCAGATCGTAAAAAAATGGATGGATAAAAATAAAAATATTTCGCTGCCTGAATTGATGAATAAAAACCCGAAAGATCTCTTTGAAGAATCGAAATATAAAGCGAATTAATTTTTTTTCTTTTTTGCACTGATAACAATAACACCATCCGCTGCACCAATTCCATATTTTTCTATGCCTTGCTCTCTAGATAATACCGCTATTGATGTTATCTTTTTAATATCTATTTTATTAAATTTTTTTTCGCCAATTTTTTTGCCATTTAAAATAAACATTGGATGAATTGATGAATCAATCTTGCAGCAGCTGTGCCAAATAATCGGACTATTTGATTTTTGAACTGAAGCATCAAAAGAATTATTTGGGAAAAAAATTGGGCTTGTTTTTAAAAGCGAATCAACCATTTTATTTTGAGCAGTTGCAAAAAATGCTGAACTCAGAAATATTGTAATTATAAAAAATTTCATTTTTATTAATTCATCTTGGCAGGAACGATCATTTCAAATGCGGGGATCTTAACGGTAAATGTTTCTTTGGAATTTTGATTTTCCATGGTAAAATATCCCTGCATTCTTCCCATCTCGGTTTTTA
>JAGWPQ010000394.1 GCA_028877045.1 Bacteroidota bacterium
AATTTTTGTTGTTGTAATTCAAAATCGCTTGCCTGCAATTGATACCGATTAATAGCTAATTTATCTTTCTTATATAAATTATTGAATAGATTATAGGTAATTGCAACACCTGCTGAATAATTGTATCGTTGATAACCAAGCCCGTTTGATAATGACTCGTAATTATCATTGTATTGAATACTCGAACCTCTTGCCCATGTACTACCTGCTAAAATTATTTTAGGTAAATAGGCTTTAGCGATTAGCCTATTGTTAGAAATAAAAATATCCTTTTGCTTGGCATAATAATTAATCAACGGATTATTGAGTGTATCAACGAAAGAATTGTCCGGCATTGGTCGATTGGTAACAAACCTATCCGACAGACTATCAATTTTAATATTAGTAGCTGAAATACCGGTTAAATAACCCAACTGTTCTTTTAATAGTTGAACACTGCCTAAAGTTTGATTATACGTAATTCTTGTTTTAGATAATTCTGCTTTTGCCAAAGAAGAATCTGAACCGGCTTTTAATCCGCTAGTAGTAAGCGCCTGAATTACTTTAAAAATACTGTCGTACCGATTTACATTTTGCTTATCTGCCTCAAGCCTGTATTGCGCTTTCAATAAATCAAAATACAACTGCGATACTTGTAATGTAACATAATATGATTCTTTTTGAAAATCAGCCTCCTGAAAGTTTACATAGGATTGAGCACTATTCAATTTTGCTTTATTCAATCCAAAATTCCACAATTCATATTGACCATAAAACACAGCAAGGTTTCCTGATGCAACCTGAGAATTATTAGAGCTATTTACACCCGATGATGTTGAAGGGGTAATTCCGAACGGAAAATAACTGCCCGCCAAAGAATTATCCGTACCCATATTTATTTGTTCACTTACATTTAATTGTGGCAGAAAAGAATGCCTTGTGTCTGTTACAAAAGCCTTGGCACTATTTACCAATGCACGTTTTTGCATCAAAGATGGTAAATAGTTTTTTGCTGCCTCTGTTAAATCAGACAGCATGTAAACTTTGTTCTGTGAGAATAATGAAAGTGAAGGCAAAAGCAATAATACACTTAATACCCAACAGCACTTTCTTTTATAGAAAGAACCCATAGATTATGTTTTAGATGAAAAATTTTATTACAAAGAAACTAAATAATACAAGGCGGACCGCGAAGTGATGAAGTTAAAGTAAAGGTAGTAATCAGTGATTCCTGATAATTGTGACCAATTAAAACTTGTGTATAATATTTTATAAATAAATCAACATCCGGAAAATTAAAATCAGGGAAATTGGAAGGTTCAAACCTTTTATTTAAACGGATATTCGTTTGAGCAGAAGTAGTTTTGTTTAGCTGAACAGCATACTGTTCTGCTTGTTGTCCTTTTACATTTTGATAAACATGAGTTTGGCTACTATTTTTTTGTGAGGCCGAAAAGTCGAAATTGAAAAATAACTGTACAAAAAAGAAAGCGACATACAGGCATGGAATCAAAAGCCCTTTCACTAAAAAATGTACTCCTTTCTTAAAAAACATAATTCAAGATTGTTAACAACGTTTCAAAAATAGGGAAATAGACAGCTAATTTTCTTAAATTTTTTATAAATAAACATAAGCTTAACTTTATCGGCCAATCGCAGATAGTAACAAATGTTACATAAAAAAAGTTGGCAGCTTTTTAACTTGCACCTAATTACAGATCACAAAATAAAAATTATGGCAGCAACATTTTCAGAAATTATTCAATCTGACAAACCGGTACTGGTAGATTTCTCGGCCGAATGGTGCGGACCATGTAAAATGATGGCGCCTATTTTAAAAGAATTAAAAGCAACGATGGGCGAAAATGTAAAAATCCTGAAAGTTGATGTAGATGCAAATCCGGCACTATCGGGTACTTATCAAATTCAAAGTGTGCCCACTTTGATCATTTTTAAAAATGGTTTGGTAAAATGGCGTCAAAGTGGAGTTGTTCCTGCCAAACATTTACAGCAAATGATCGAATCCTTAAATTAATGAATGATGGAAAATTTAGAACTTAAACTAAAAAATATTAAATGCGATGGCTGTGTAGCCAATATTAAAGAAGCACTTAAAGTATTTAATAATATAGAAACGGTGACTGTAAATAAAGAAAACGGTATGGTCAGCATCACCGGTTCTTCGCTGCAGAAAAAAGTATTGGTTGATAAATTAACTGCAATAGGTTATCCGCAAAAAACTATCTTCAATTAACAATAAAAACGGATGATAAAAAAAGCCGACAAAATTTATGTTTCTATTCAGGCTTTGCTCTTTATCCTTTATCTTATTCCGTTAACAATATTTCGGCTACATATTGTTTTAATTTTCCGGTATGCAGGTATTTTATTCTCTTTAACCGGTATTTTAATTGCATCAATTGCTTTGCTGCAATTAAATAAATTTCTTACTGCATTTCCTACGCCAAAAAGAAACAGCACACTTTTAAAATCGGGGGTTTATAAATATGTTCGTCACCCTATCTATTCCGGTATTATTTTAACAAGTACCGGCTATGGCTTATTTGCGCAAGATGTTTGGAAACTTTTTATTGCCGCTACACTCTTCATTCTCTTTTATTTCAAATCGAAGTACGAAGAAAGTCTATTGCTGAAACATTTTGAAGAATACGAAGCTTACCAAAAAAACAGTTCCAGATTCTTTCTTTTCTTTTAAGTCCAATTGTGTAAATACCTTTTTGAATTATGAAATAAAAAAAGCCGCACTTAAAAATGCGGCTCTTATTTGTTTTAAATAAACAACATGTGCGTTCCAATACCTGTACTATACTTATAAAAATCGCCAACAGTTATGATGCCATCTATATCGGCATACATATCTTCTTTGGTAAAATGAAACATATCCATCGCTAATTTACACGCCCATAATTTCACGCCTGATGCCTTTAAAATATCTAAGAATTCATGCACGCCCGGCATATCTAATTTTTCCATTTCTTTTTTCATCATATGCGTAGCAAATGCTTCCATACCGGGCAATCCGCCGATCATGGTTGGCATGTGCATGGCAGGATTACCAACCGTTGCCACATGCAGATGTTCCATCTTTTTATTATGCAAAGCTTCCAATCCAAAGAAAGTAAAGAACATTTCTGCTTCAATGCCTTCCATTCTGGCACCATTCGTTAACACAAATGCTGCATAAACATTTTCAATAGAGGCTTTCGAAAGTATGATCATCATCTTTCTTATTTCGCCATTATATTCACTCATGATTTTTAATTTTATTGTAACAGGATTATATTGTCTTAGGTTTTTATTACACGAATTATATCGAATTACACGAATTAAACACACACAAATTTTCCTGATTCATTTAATTCGATATAATTAGTGTAACAGTTTTTCAATCAGCATCAGATACAACTTGCGGGTTTTGGCACACCTGCTATTTTAGTAGCTGTTTTTAATGGTCCTGATGGAAATAAAGAATAGAATTCTTTTATATCCACAACACCACTTTTACCGATTTTACGAATACTCAATGGTGATTCTTTTTTAAATTCATCCTGAATATAATCTATCACCTGCCAGTGTTTATTTGTAAGATCGATATGGTTTTCTTTGGCTAATGCTTCGCCAACTTCTTTATTCCATTCAGCAAAATTTGTAAGGTATCCTTCTTCGTTAACTGTAATGGTTTTGTTTGCAATTGTCTTTTCCATAAAAAAAATTTATAGGTTAATTAAAATGTTTTCCTGCTGTGTTCATGTTTGCTGTAACAAAAGGAATCGGTGTTCCTTTCAATAACATATTCCAATAGATCCATCTGAAAGCTAATTTGCCCCAATGGTTCATTTTACTTTCTTTAAGTAATTGTAACGGGCCAACACCTGCAAACGGGAATGTTCCGTTAACCGGTTCGTGTGTATAATTAAAATCAATCAGCAAGGCTTTACTCTTGCCTGTTTCGATAAAACAATTCGCATGCCCGTCGAATGATGCTGATAATTTTTCATTCTTGATATAATGCAAAATATTTTCGGTAAGTATTTCTGCTTCAAAGTGTGCTACCGATCCTGCTTTTGAGGCCGGAATATTGGTTGCATCACCAATTACAAAAATATTTGCATGATCTTTTGATTGTAATGTTTCTTTGTTGGTAGGTACATAATTTAATTCATCACCAAGGCCGGATCTTTCCATCAATTCATCCCCTTTATTTGTAGGAACGGTTACCAACAGATCGAACGGTATTTCTTTGCCACCATAATCAACAATGGTTTTATTTTCATTGTTTACTTCAGCAATAGCAAAATCACTTTCGATGGCAATATTTTTTTCTTGCAATAAATGTTCTAACGCAGCAGTCGATTTTGGTTTTGTAAATGCACCGCTTAATGGTGTTACATAAGTGATGTTTACTTTGTCTCTCATTTTTTTATTTATAAAATAAGAGTCGGCCAGGAATGCAAATTCCAAAGGAGCTACGGGGCATTTGATCGGCATCTCGGTAATGTGAATGACTAAATTCCCGCCCTGCCAATCGCGCAATTTATTTCGTAATGCAATGGAGCCTTCGAAAGTATAAAAATCAAAAACTGTTTTATGCCATTCGGCACCTTTCATCCCTTCAATTTCTTCAGGAGCGATCTTTGCACCGGTTGCAATGATCAACAGATCGTAGTGCAATTGATCGCCGCCGGTCATCTGAATGTAATTTTCATCAGCAACAATGCGATCGATTTTTTTGGTGATCAGATTTACATCAGAAGGAATAAAATCTTTAATTGATTTTATAATATCATCTGGCTTATAAATATCAAAAGGAAGAAATAAATAACCGGGCTGATAGTGATGTTCTTTTCTTTCATCAACAATATCAATTGTCCATTCTTTCCGGTTTAATTTTTTGTGCAGGTGATTTGCCATCATGGTTCCTGCAGTACCGGCGCCTAAAATTACAAGTCGTTTCATAAAAATTATTTAATTAACTCTTTAATTATACTGCAAAGTTCCATCGTGCAAAATCGTGCTTGTGTGATGTTTGTTACATAGGGTTATGACACTTCTCACATCTTAATATGACACTTCTCACATCCGAATATGACTTTTCTCATTTAAAGAACAAACAATCATTCTTTATTAAATGCAACACCCATTTTCACAAAATTTTTTGTTGATCTTTTTCTATGCCATACATCAATCTCTTTAATAATTCTTGATGCTGTAAATTTTATCATATAATTATTTCACCAATTGTTTCAATAAATTTTCGATATTTCCGGGTGTTGACATGATTTTTGTAAAAGTCATCATGGTTAAATCCGGAAACGAAAGTGCAATACGGTATCTGCCGTGAAGCATCAAAACTTTATTACCCGATACCAATACTTCATAAGGCAGAAAGGCTGTATGTTTTGGCTGGCTTATATCAATAATCGGTAAAAATTTATTTTCACCTTTTTCACCCGAAAGTGCAAAACCATACAACGTTAATTCTTTACCGGGGATAGTAACTTTGTAGATCATTTTAACATCAGGTACACCTTTTTTGATGCCCGCTTCTATTTTATCAAGTGCAGCAGTATAGTTGTCAAAATTTGCCAGTTCTACCGCATCATCAAAATAAGGCATTGAAAACATGTAATGATATTTGCGAAGATCTTTTACTGACAAACCATGTTTAGATCCAAACGGCTTACCAATAAATTCGCCCGATGCTTTCATGGTTTTTTCTAACCGTTCGGTAAGTGCTGTGTAGTTGCTTGCAACTTTGTCAAAATCATTTCTGAAATAAGCATTCCCCCAGTATTGCGGATTAGTATATGAAACGATGGTTTTACCATTTTCATTTGTAATGCCTATGCGTAGTGTAGCTGCAAACCCTGTTAAACCACCGATTTTTTTAATGGCAGTTTCCAGTTCTGCGGATGTAAAAATGATAATTGCCCGGTTTTTATCATTTGCCGGTTGATATTTCCCTACAACTTTAATTCCATTAATCTCTAGCTGGTTCACAACTTTTTCCTGAGTATTTATTACGGTTTCATTTGTTTCAAATCCTACAATATACGGGCTTAAATTTTGTGCATTTACCCAATAAAAAGGCAGGAACAGTAAAGAGATGATTGCGATTTTTTTCATAATATAAATTGTATCAGTGAGATCGTTTTATGTTATTTTATCATTATTCAAACATTACAAATACCGGAGTATTATTATTGTGTATACACCCATCATTATAGATGTATACACAATAAATTGTTTTATTTTTTATCTAAAAAAACAGAAACCGATAGATGGAAAATATCATTTGACAATCCTGATTTGCTGTTATTAAATTGAATGCCTATCAAACTGTTTTGAGTAGCTGTAACATCATTTCTGAAAGCATGTTCATACGCAGCATTCAACAAAACTTTTTTTGCTAACTTATATGAAGCACCAAGTGAAGCATGATGTATAACAACGGCTGGAAATACTGCAAACGCTGTAGATTCGGGCACAGGATTACTGCCATAAGCATAACCGCAACGGAGCGTTAGTTTTTTTGAAGCAGCATATTCAGCACCGGTTCTTATTATAACTGCATCTTTCCATTTTAGTGGAAAAGGCATAACAATTGTTCCCGGTGTTCCAAGCATCCTGTTAATATTTGCATTTGTTCCGCCCGATAATGAAATATTCATTGTATTAAAAGCATTGGCCCAGTTAACCCATTCTGCATCCATAGAAAGTCTTAATTGTTTTGTTGCAGAAAAAGAAATTCCGGCAGCTAAAGATTGAGGCAATCCAAGTGTTGCAGCTGCATTATAAGTATCAGCAGCGCCTTTGGTTAGATCGATACCCAACTGCGAAAATTGAGTCATTGCAGCTTGTTGTGCCTGTTGCTGTGTATAAGAAGGATTTTGATACATGATACCGGCAACAACTTTTGCAAATGCATTATTCATCTGCGCGGTCATATCCATTTCAGCATTGCCGTTTTTGTAATGTAAATTAACCGGCAAAGTATAGCTGATGCCGAATGAGAAATTCTTTGATGGTTGATATGCTAATCCGATCTTACCATTGAATTCATAAGCAGATAAACTTTTTAAATTAGCCGCTGCTGTAAGTTCGGTGTAACCAAGACCGCCATCCTGAGGTGAGGCCGAAAACATATTCCCAAAAGTGAATCCTGTCTGAGGATTGATCACACCCTGCAACATTGAAGGAGGCATACTCATCGGCATTTGAAATTCCATCTGGCTATAAACAACACCTGCTGTTACACCAACCGATAAATCATTACTCAATTTATATGCAATTGTTCCTACACCCTGCATCACGGCAAATTTTGAATGATATGCCTGAGGAACATAATTGCCCGATTGATCAGTAAATAAGTAATGATCCATATTAAAATCAGCGCCCATACCACCTTGTGTAAAAATCCCAAAGCCATACGATAATTTTTTATTGCCCGGTTTTACATAACTGATGCAGCCCAACGGAAATAGATTATTTTTTCCTTTTACATCATTCAAATTATTTTTAAAATAAACTGATGGCGCCATTAACGAAACGCTTATATCCAATTGCGATGATTTTAAAAAGGATATTCCGGCAGGATTATTCACCATCAATGATGGATTATCAAATGATCCTGTTGCTGTGCCGCCTCTGCCACTTGTTACAGCATCATAGCCAATTAGTTTAGTTCCGTTTTGGGAAAACCCTTTTACAGACAGTATCATTAATACAGTTATTGATAATGCAACACAAAATTTTTGTTTCATATATTTTAGTTTAATAAGTTTTATAGTTTTGGTATGAAAGATCATAACAATGCAGTCTGTTGTTCATGCTGTTGCATGTATTTAAGAGCCTGATGAAGAAAGTATAAATGCGATGCTGCAAAGTTTCAAAGTGAAAGCTTTGTTCGTGTGTGACTTAAGTTACTTTGGTGTATGACTTTAGTTACATTCAGATATGATTTTAGTTTTGTTGAGATATGACTTTTCTCAGGTAAAGAACAATTGTGATCATGTATTCACTATTGCAAGTTTCAACATCAATTAACAAAAAGAAAAAGTATATAAAAGTTTTTCAAATTAATTTGCATTGATCAGGCATTTCGTACTTTCAATTTCTTTTTAAGAAAGCAACGTTTTTTGTTTAAAAAAAATTAACCATATCATTAACTTATAAAAATAAAAATGCTCGATTACAGATTACAAGTATTTTATACAGTTTGTGAAACGCTTAGTTTTAATAAAGCCGCTGAAAAATTGTTTATCAGTCAACCTGCAGTTACAAAGCATATTAAAGAACTGGAACTTCATTTTAAAACAACTTTGTTTAACAGAGCAAATAAAAAAGTATCGCTTACCGAAGAAGGCAAGCTGGTAAAACTTTATGCCGAAAACGTTTTTAAACAATACAGTCAGTTAGAATTCGATCTTAATTTAATCAAGAATAAAACAAAAGGTAAACTTCGGTTAGGAGCCAGTACTACCATTTCGCAATATATATTGCCGGAGATACTTGCAAAATTTCATGCCCGTTTTCCTGAACTGAAAATCAGTTTAACGAATGGCAATTCTTCCGAGATAGAAATGTTGTTTACACAAAATAAAATCGACCTGGGTATTGTGGAAGGCATTAATAAAAACACCGACTTAAAGTATGTTGCTTTCTTAAAAGATGAAATAGTTTTAGTTGGTCGTGTACACAATGAATTGCTTCAATCCGATGCAATCACGATCAAACAATTATTACAACTGCCTTTAATAACCAGAGAAGAAGGTTCGGGCACTTTGGATATTATGAATGCCTATTTCAAAAAGCAAAAAATTAGTTTTAAAGATCTGCATATAGAAATGCAATTGGGAAGTACAGAAGCCATAAAGAATTATTTATTGCATTCAAATTGCTTTGCCTTTCTTTCTGTTTTCAGCGTTCACCAGGAACTCCTCAACAATCAATTAAAAATTATTGATGTCAAAGGATTCGATATTAACCGCACACTGCATTATTGTTATCCGCAGGGTCAACCTACAGCATTGGTTGAATTATTTATAAAATTTGCCTCGGCATTACGATAACTAAAAGTTATTACTCCCAACAATTTGTGATGTTGTCATCTGTCTGTTATGATCAAGCTTTGCCGCTGAAATCAACAGATATGAATCAGTTTGGAAATAATAAAAAAGTTTATCAGCAAATAATTTTTATTGCAGCCCTTATACTTTGTCTAACACCTCTTATTTCTCCTTCCACCGCATTGCTTTTAGGAATATTGATCGCAGTAACCATCGGGCATCCGTTCATACATCTCAACCATAAAGCCACTAATTTATTACTCAAAATATCTGTGGTATTTCTTGGTTTTGGAATGAATTTACATCATGCAATGACAGCGGGAAAAGAAGGAATTATTTTTACTGTTCTTTCCATCTCAACAACTTTATTGTTTGGATGGCTTTTGGGTAGATGGTTAAAAGTAGATATGAAAACTTCATTCCTGATTTCGGGTGGTACAGCCATTTGCGGAGGCAGTGCCATTGCAGCCATTGCCCCTATAATAAAAGCCAAAGAAAAACAAATGAGTGTTGCGCTTGGTGCTGTTTTTATTTTAAATTCGGTTGCACTGTTTATATTTCCGGCTATCGGTCATCATTTACAAATGAGTGCTTCACAGTTTGGATTATGGTGCGCCATTGCTATTCACGATACAAGCTCTGTAGTTGGTGCTTCGGCAAAATACGGACAGGAGGCATTGCAAATTGCAACTACAGTTAAATTAGAACGTGCATTATGGATCATTCCTTTATCAGTTTTGACAGTTATTTTTTCGAACGGAGACCGGAAAAAAATAAACATCCCTTACTTCATTGCTTTGTTTATTCTGGCCATGTGTTGCAGCACCTATTTCCCAAAATTCACAAATCTGTACGAGCCATTGGTATCCGTTGCACACAAGGGATTAACTGTTACCTTGTTTTTTATCGGTGCGGGTTTATCGGCAAAAACAATTAGATCGGTAGGCATAAAACCTTTTTTGCAGGCTGTGTTCCTGTGGGCATTTATCAGCATCATATCAGTGATCGCGATATTATTATTGAAATGATAAGACCATTTTCTTCGAAGCAATATTTAACGGTAACTATTGTCACCGAGCCGGAGAAAAACTGATTTTAAATTTGCATAAAAATTAATTATGGCAGCAATACAATTAACAACCGAAGAATTTAAAAACAAGATCTTCGATTATACAAAAGAACAGGAATGGAAGTATAAAGATTCTATACCGGCAGTGATAGATTTTTATGCCGATTGGTGTGCCCCCTGCCGCATGGTGGCTTCAGTAATAGCAGAGCTTTCAACTGAATATGACGGTAAAATAATTTTCTATAAAGTAGATACCGAAGTTGAACAGGAACTGGCGGCAGTTTTTCAAATCCAAAGTATCCCTTCATTATTATTCATTCCTTCTGAAGGAATGCCAATGATGCAATTAGGCGCTTTACCAAAAAAAGATTTCAAAAAAGTAATTGAAGAAAAATTACTGACCACACCGGTTGTTACTGAATAAACAAACCGAACTTTCGTATATCTTACTATTTGTTTAACCCGTTCGCGGGGTTAAGTTTTCAAAAATATACAGGGGATGATTTGCTAAAAAATAGGATCGATGCCAACGATACTTTTTTTGAAAAAGCAAATTTCCCCTGATTATGAATATTCCACTTTCTACCCTTTTTTATTTCACAAACTGTCTGTTCTACCTTCCGCCTTGCTTTCTTGCCCCTTGCGTCTTGTTTTCTTGTTCCTTGCTTATTGTTTTCTTCGTACCTCCTTCGCCCATCCTGCGTTGAAACAGCAGTATATACGAAGCAGATACGAAGAAGGTAATAGTCAAACACGTAGAAGCTGTATCATCTCTCCTTTTGTCTCGTTTTACATTGATACAAAAATTTCGTTTCCCAGAGTTGGAGATCGGCCATTGGATTAATTCTCCCAAAGGGTTTATGCAAAATAAAGCCGCCCTTATGGTGGTTTTATCTTTTAATAATGAATTTCAAAGTTTATTAATTGTTTGCAAAAAAACCGGTCTGATTAAGATATCTTGATCAATGTGATAAAGGTTACGAAATTGCTGCATTATTCATCGTTAATTTGCGATTAACAAACAAAGTATATGCAACGAACAACATCCGAAATCAATTATTCATCAAAGGAAGAGGTTATTGCCCGTTATGCAAAAGCCTTATCGCATCCGATCCGCATAAGGATACTTAACTTCCTGGATAAACAGTCTTGTTGTTATACAGGGCAATTAACAGAAGAGATCCCGATGGCACAATCAACCATTTCGCAGCACCTGAAAGAATTAAAAGATGCAGGATTGATACAAGGTGATGTATTGCCTCCGAGAATAAAATATTGCATCAACCAAAAAGCATGGGCAGAAGCAAAAAAAACTTTTGCTGTTTTTTTTGAGAAATAAAAAAGTACACAATGAAAGAGATAAAAGTATTAGGCCCCGGTTGCCCCAAATGCAAAACCACCTACAACAATGTAATGGAAGCTTTAAAACAAACAGGTATTGAAGCTAATGTTGAAAAAATTGAAGATATAATGGAAATGATGAAATACGATGTTTTGACCACACCTGTTCTGATGATCGATGGTGTAGCTAAAATAAAAGGGAGAATTGCTGATGTGAATGAAATCAAAACATTATTGACACAATAAAATAAATTTAAAAATGGAAACTTTAGCAGTCAACGAAATTTGTCCCACTACAACCCAGGCATGGATCAAAAGAGGTGCTTTACTTGTCGACGTAAGAGAAAAAGATGAAGTAGAGCAACTGGCTTTCGATGTTCCGGATATTGTTAATATACCATTAAGCGAATTCGAGAACCGGTATTCAGAATTACCAAAAAATAAAGAGTTGGTTATAGTTTGCAGAAGTGGCGTAAGAAGTTTGCGTGCTGCTGGATTTTTATTAAATCATGGTTTTGAGAATGTTGTAAATATGAAACATGGTATTATTCGCTGGGTGAATAAAGGCTTTCCGGCAAAAGGGAAAATTGAAACTGTATTAACAGACAATAGCAATAATTCTTGTTGCGGATAATGATGATTAAAAGAATAAAATATCCATGTTGTGATTTGTCTGATAGACCTATCCATCATGTTCTCAGATAAAAAATATTTTTATGTTTGACTGGTTACAAAACTTTGCCGATTGGTTGATTTATTCGTTTTTTGGCATTCCTGCTACAACGCATTTAGGAGAAGCACTTAATTTTTTTGTACTAGATACAATTAAAATAGCCATACTGCTTTTCTTAATTACTATTTTGATGGGTATTGTTAATTCATATTTCCCTGTTGAAAGAATTCGAAATTATTTAAGTCGCAATAAGATGTATGGGCTCGAATATTTATTTGCATCTTCTTTTGGCGTAATCACTCCGTTTTGTTCCTGTTCCTCTGTTCCTTTATTTATCGGTTTTGTAAAAGGCGGTATTCCTTTAGGAATCACTTTCACCTATCTTATAACAGCGCCATTAGTTAACGAAGTGGCTATTGCAATTTTTGCAGCAAGTTTTGGTTTTAAAGTAACAGCAATATATGTGGGAACGGGAATTGTTTTAGGTATCGCCGGCGGTTTTACATTAGGAAAATTTAAGTTAGAAAAACATCTTACTCCCTGGGTACAAAATATTATTGCCCATGCAGAAACTGAAGCAGAATTGAAAGAAGAAAAACAAACATTGTCTCAACGGTTTCCTGTAATTGTAAAAGAAGCATTCAATATCGTAAAAGGCGTTTCTCTTTATATCATTATCGGCATTGGTATTGGTGCAGGTATGCATGGCTTTTTACCAACAGGCTTTTTTGAACATTATATAAATAAAGGTCAATGGTATGCAGTACCGCTAGCAGTGTTGATTGGCGTGCCCATGTACAGCAATGCCGCCGGAGTGATTCCCATCATACAAGTATTGGTAGCTAAAGGCGTTCCATTAGGCACTGCCATTGCATTTATGATGGGTGTAATTGGTTTATCGTTACCCGAAGCAATGCTTTTAAAAAAAGTGATGAACTTAAAATTAATTGCAATTTATTTTGGCACCATTGCTTTCTTTATGATCTTATCAGGCTATTTATTCAATATCATTTTATAAATAAAAAAAATCACCTCTTACCGCCTGTTCAGCTAAACAATGAATGTCGCTGATATGAAAATTTGTCAAATGAATTTATGCTTCTTATAATTTATTATAGCCAACTTAACAAAGAACTTAACTTTAGTCATGCAAAATCATATTTTGCAATAATAAGATTGCCGTTTATTTTTCAAATATCCCTTTTGTAAGACCATAAACAGTTGCATATAGGCTTCTGTTTTTAAAAAATTAATCGTTATGCAGTAAGTAATTTCTTTTATGATTAAACACCTTGTCTTTACAATTGTAATTTGCCTATTGCCCTTTTATATTTTTTGTCAGACTGATAATTTGGAAAAAACAAGACCAACTGATAAGGATATTAAAGATTGGTTTTTAAAAAAAGGGTGGAATAAAAAAGTGATTGCAAAGAATAAATTTCTGTTTGCAATTCCAATTATCGGTTCTAATCCTTCCAACGGTTTTATATACGGTGCCGGCCTTACTTATATCTATAAAAAAAAATACTCTGAACGGTTTTCGGTATTTAGCAGTAACGCAACTTATTCAACAAAAGAATCCCTGAATTTAAATGCCAGAAGTAATATCTTTTGGATGAAAGATAAATTAGTTCTTAATGGCGACTGGCAGTATTTTATTTTTACAGAATCAACTTATGGTCTCGGAGGCTTACCAAATCTGGAGGAACAGTCATTGGAATACAGCCATATACGGTTTCATGAAACAGCTTCATGGAAAGTTTTTCCCGATCTTTTTGCCGGCATAGGATTTCATTATGACCGGTATCAAAATATTCAGGATGAAACCACCATTAATGGCAATGCAAATACATCCTATTATTCTTTATACAATTTAAAACATGGATTTAACCAAAAGGATAATACCACTGTGGGTTTAAGCCTGAATTTCTTATTTGATAATCGCGACAATACCGTGAATAGTTATAAAGGATATTATGCAAACATTAATTATCGCATCAACAAAACAGGATTAGGAAGTAATGCCAACAGTAATTTATTATTAACTGATCTCAGAACTTTTCATTCTCTTGATGTTGCAAAACGTCATGTTATTGCTTTGTGGTTATACGGAAATTTTGTTCTTAGCGGCGATGTGCCTTATTTATTACTTCCCGCTTTAGGATATGATCAACGCCAAAGATCCGGAAGAGGTTATGCTTTCGGTTATTTAAGAGGTCAGAACCTGTTGTATGTCGAACCTGAATACCGTTTCCCGATTTCTGCAAATACGAATATCTTAGGCGGTGTCGTTTTTGCCAATTTTACTTCAACATCAAGTTATGAAAACAATATAAAATTGTTCAATTATATATGGGGAGCTTATGGTACAGGCATCCGCGTCATGCTTGATAAACATTCACGGGCAAGATTGGATCTGGATGTAGCTATAGGCAATAAAGTAGGATTTTATTTAGGTATCAAGGAAACATTTTAATGGCGATTGCAAAAGATGAAGAAAAATATATTTCGAACGAACAGCTTCAGCATCTCTTTACCTAAACCGTATTACTAAAGCTTCGTGACTTTTGTTACTCTGCATGCATTTTCGGCATCTTAGTTTTGCAGGAAATTAAAAGTTAATGAACCGAAGAAAATATTTTATTTCCTTGATTGTTACTATTGCAATCTTTTCAAACGCATTTGTAACAAGCATTTCAGCACAAGACAATGTAAAGAGTTTAAGTTTAAATGAAGCCATTGCATCCACATTGAACAACAACAAATCCATTCAACTGGCAAAGCTGGATGAAAATATTGCTGCAAGCAATTACAAACAAACCGAAGCTATTTTTTTACCGCAGGTTGGTTTTTCTTATACAGCGATGAGTACCAATAATCCATTGAATGCATTTGGATTTAAGCTGCAGCAAAAAACTATTTCGGCCACAGATTTTAATCCCGATCTTTTAAATCATCCTTCAGGCACACCTGACTTCACAACAAAATTAGAAGTACAGCAACCGCTTATAAACATGGATATGTTGTATATGCGGAAAGGTGCTTTAAAACAAACAGAAGTTTATCAATATAAAACACAACGCACTAA
>JAGWPQ010000395.1 GCA_028877045.1 Bacteroidota bacterium
AAAAGCTGTGGCAGCTTATTTTGATGCTTATATCGACCTTACGCTTCCGGGAAAAGATGATATAAAAAATATCAGCAAAAATCAGGCAGGTATTACATTAAAATCTTTTTTTGATGATGTTGGCGTGAATGGCTTTGATCTCACTTCGCAACGCGAATCGGGCAACACCATGTATATTGCCGGCAAACTGCAAACCAAAGACAAAGGTTATAACATTACAATGTTGTTGAAGAACAGGGATGGTAAACATCAGATCATTTCAGTTCGTATTAATTAATTTTCTGAAATAATATAATTAAGATTCCCCAACGGGAATCTTTTTTTTATAAACTGAGTATCTTTCCGCATGAAATAATACAAAATATACTGATGAAATCATTTGACGAACAATTGCAACATTTAGTTACCGAGGCTTTGCAGGAAGATGTGGGAGATGGCGATCATTCTACATTAAGTTGTATCCCATCTGCACAAAAAGGGAAAGCTGTTTTAAAAATAAAACAGGATGGCATTTTAGCAGGCGTTGCCGTTGCAGAAAAAATTTTTCAACTCGTTGAACCTTCTGCCATCTTTTCAAAAATAAAAAATGATGGCGATGCCATGTTTTATGGAGAAAATGCTTTCGAAGTTTCGGCAAGCATTCATACTATTTTAAAATGTGAAAGATTAGTGCTGAACTGTATGCAGCGCATGAGCGGCATTGCAACACTAACGCATCAATTCACAAAAAAATTAGAGGGATATTATACCAAATTATTGGATACACGAAAAACAACTCCCAATTTTCGGTTGTTAGAAAAAGAAGCCGTAAAAATTGGTGGCGGCATCAACCATCGTTTTGGTTTGTATGATATGATCATGCTGAAAGATAATCATATCGATTATGCAGGCGGAATTGAGAATGCAATTAATAAAGCTTACGATTATGTTCAAACTAATTATATCGATTTAAAAATAGAAGTTGAAACAAGATCGATAGATGATGTGAAAAAAGTTTGTACCGTTGGCAAAGGAAAAGTTTTTAGAGTGATGCTGGATAATTTTTCGCCTGAAGAAATGATAGAAGCATTAAAAATAATTGATGGTGTATTTGAAACTGAAGCCAGCGGCGGCATCAATTTAAACACCATCGAAACCTTTGCTGCAACCGGCGTTGATTATGTTAGTGTGGGCGGATTGATTCATCAGGCACAAAGTGTTGATCTGAGTTTGAAGGCGGTAATTATACCCCCGACCCCTGAAGTGGAGTTGTAAACTTTAAACCTTTTAAACTTCTCGAACCTTTAAACTTTTTCCCATGTCAAAAAAAAATAAACCCGATAGTAAAGGATTTGTTTTCAGCACCGATCCAAATTTTCGTTTTGAAGAAGAAGAAAATTTTGTACAGGAAACTTTAGAACCCAGGCAACAAAAATTACGGATACGGTTAGATACCAAACATCGTGCAGGCAAAGCTGTTACTTTAATTCAAGATTTTATCGGCATCGAAGATGACTTGATCGATCTCGGTAAAAAACTAAAAAATCATTGTGGCACCGGCGGCAGTGTGAAAGATGGTGAAATAATTATTCAGGGCGATCAACGCGATAAAGTTTTGCAATGGCTTTTAAAGAACGGATACAGTAATTCTAAAAAAGCAGGATAAAATTTGGGAATAAAAAACTAAAATCTAAAAAAAGAAAAACTAAATCGTTGAAAGTTGAAGCATGCTAAATTTTGTTTGAGAACAAATCTTTAAGTAAATTAATTCGTGTAATTCGAAAAAATTCGTGTAATAAAAAATTAGTAGTCCAGCTCCAACTTCAATTTATCTTTTAATTCTTTTACCATCGGGTATTGCTCAGCAATCCGTTCAAATTTTTGTTTGCTGTTCATTGTCATGTGCTGCGGTACTTCTTCCTTCACACCTTCTTCCACCAAAACAGAAAAAGTTATACTACGATTATTGAATTGCTGGTGAATATAATCGGTCAGCATCATTTTTTCCTGTTCAATGAAACGCTGTGCAGTCAAGGCCGAAACGGTAGCAGTAAATCTGTTCTCACTAACAATTTCCAGTTTTGCAATTTTGAAAGTTGCCGATGAAGAATGTTTTTGTTGTTGTTCCAACTGCGCACCAAAACTATCCCAGCAACGTTGCAATTTTTCTATATTTAATTCTTCGGCTTCTTTAACTTCTTCGATGCTGTATTTGTCGCCATACTTTTCACGCAAGGCATCCAGTAAATTTTTCTTTGAACCAGTGGACGATGAGCGGTTGACGGTTGACGGTTGACGGCTGTGGATTTTCGGCTGTGGATTTTCGGCTACTGGCTTTTGATTTTCAACTCTTGACTCCTGACTCACGACTTCCGACTCAATAATCAGCTTTGCCCCGGAAACCGCAGCAGGCTTCACTTGTATCTGTTCAACAGGTTTTATTTTATAAGCGATGCCGCTGTCAATTCGTTTTTTTTTAACAACAGATCCTTCATTCACCGAAAGATCAATAGCCTGTTGTAAAAAATTTAATTTGATCAATGTCAATTCAACATGCAATCTTTTATTGCGTGCCATTTTAAAATTGATCTCGGCTTCATTCAAAATATTCAATGCACTCACCAAATATGCAGTGCTTGTTTTTTTTGATGCAGCCACATATTTTTCCTGCATGCCTTCCACCACATCCAGCAACGATGCAGCTTTTTCATCTTTGCAAACCAAAATATTTCTGATGAATTCTGCAAAGCCATTCAATACCATGTCACCTTCAAAACCTTTACTGTTAATTTCATCGTACAATAACAACGCTGCCGCCAGATCCTGTTGCAGCAAGCTTTCTATCAGTTTAAAATAATAATCTTCGTCAAGAATATTTAAATTATCGATCGTGTTTTGATACGTTACTTCGCCATTGGTAAAACTTACGATCTTATCCAAAATACTCAGCGCATCACGCATGCAACCTTCGCTCTTTTGAGCAATTACCTGCAGCGATGCTTTATCGGCTTTCAGTTCTTCCTTGTCAACAATTTCCTGTAAATGTTCAACGGTATCGTTGGTGGTAATTCTTTTAAAATCAAAGATCTGGCAACGCGATAAAATGGTTGGCAATATTTTATGTTTCTCTGTTGTTGCCAAAATAAAAATGGCGTACGATGGCGGTTCTTCTAGCGTTTTTAAAAATGCGTTGAAGGCACTGGCGCTTAACATGTGAACTTCATCAACAATATAAACTTTGTATTTTCCTGCCTGCGGTGCAAAGCGAACCTGTTCTACCAACGAACGGATATCATCCACCGAATTATTACTTGCCGCATCTAATTCATGAATATTAAGCGATGTGCCTGCATCGAACGAAATGCAGCTGGCACAAGTGTTACAGGCTTCACCATCTGCGGTTTTATTGGTGCAGTTAATTGTTTTTGCCAAAATCCTGGCACAGGTTGTTTTGCCCACGCCACGCGGACCGCAAAACAAAAATGCATGCGCCAACTGATTATTTTTGATCGCATTTTTTAATGTGGTTGTGATATGCGATTGCCCCACCACAGTATTAAAATTCTGCGGTCTGTATTTTCTTGCCGATACTATAAATTTATCCATAACTATCTCCCCGGAAATCCAAATGTAAGCAATACGAAAGTTTTGTAAACAGATAAGTTTAGCACTTTTTATTTTTTGTTACCAACAGCGGTATTTCATGGCATCTTCGTTGCGTCGCACACTTGTACGGCTGGTACTTTGGGGAGCAAATTTGTTTGTGGAATAGACCCATTGCGCTTGATATGCTTTGTTATTTATTTAAAAACCGTATTTAAATCCAAGTTGTTTAAATAAAGATTCAAGGTCTGCCCATTTTTGTTTATCAAAAGGTTCCATTTTTTCTAAATCCTTTGATGTTTCATAGCTGCCACAATTAAAAGCAATGTTTATGAATGAAACTTTATCATTCTTTATAATAAAAATGGCATGATGTGCCAGCATGCAACCTTGCTGGATAACTGAATCAAAATAAGGTCTTATTAATATTTTAAGCAAGCTGTCAACTATCTCACCTCTAAGCATAATCTGCTCTTTTATTATTTCTTTATTCGGCCTTTTATTTATAAGAAGCTTTGGATAAGGAACGATTTTTCCGCTTATATCAACTTGAGAATCTGTTGATCCTTCAACAAGGGCATGACTTACTAACAATATTGTGTCGGCATTTTTAAACTTCTTGATAAGCCAGTCTCCTCTTTTTACTTGCGCTACTGCGAGTATCTGAATTAAAATTATTAATACGATAGTAAAAATAATTCGTCGAATGAAATAATGCATGACTCAAAATTAAACATAAAATATTATTTATAAAGCCTATAGATTTTTTGATTTGTCGAGTAAACATCCTTCTGTACAAGAATGCGACGCAACAAAAGTTGATGGTTGTTATGCAACCTGTC
>JAGWPQ010000396.1 GCA_028877045.1 Bacteroidota bacterium
AATACCTTTGGCTTTATCTCTTGTTTGCACCGCAGCAAGCATGGCAATAGCAACAAAAATTACACTCAGCAAAATGCCAACTGCAATCATCATAAATCCAATTGTGTTTGCCTGATAAATTAAAATAGGAATTCCTGCACCAATAAAAAATGCAAATGACAATGACGATGCCAACCCAGTAAACAAACTCAACCAAATAGATTTTCTTTTCAGCGGTTGACTCACCAGCAATTCAATAAACTCTGCACTGTTGTACACATAGATCGTTGAAAAAATAATGCTCACCAACGGTACAACAATTAAAATAACATTCAACAAACTCAGCAAACCTTTGCTATTATTGTCTTCCAGACTAAACACACTGAATGATGTTATCAATAAAAAAGCAGTATAAACCAAAACTATTCTGTTGCGCAGAATATCGGTCATCACATATTTTATAATTTTTTTCATGCTTAATTTTTTATCATCACATTGGCAATAGCTTTCGACAATTTTTCTTCGCCGGTATCTCTGCGCAATGCTTCAATGGTTTTATGAAAACGAAGTTGCCCATCCTGCATATAAATCACCTGTGTGATCAGATCGTCCAGATCGCTTAACACATGCGATGTAATTAAAACCAATTTACCTTTTTGCTTTTCGGCAATAATTTTTTCTTTAAAAATTTCCGATGCCACAGGATCTAACCCTGCTGTCGGCTCATCCAGGATCAACACATCCGGGTTAAATAAAAATGCCAATGCAGCACTTACTTTTTGTGTGGTACCACCCGATAATGTTCGCATTCTTTTATGCAATAAATTATTCAGGTCAAAAGCTTTAATCAAATCTTCGTCCAGGCTAAAATCCTTGCCACGTATATCTTTCATCATATCCAACACATGGCCAATGGTCATATTATCAGGATATCTCCCTATCTGCGGCATATAGCCGATCTGTTCACGATATTTCCAATCGTGCAAAATATTTTTTTCATTAAAAGTTATGAACCCACTGTCGGGAACAACCATTCCCAGAATCGATTTTATTAAAGTTGTTTTGCCGCTTCCGTTTGGGCCGATCAATGCAATACACTCCCCTTTTTTGCATGTAACCGAAACGTTTTCCAACGCTTTTAACTTTCCAAACTGCTTCGAAACATTGCTTGCAATAATCATCATTATTTATTTTTATTGAACCAACTTTTGTATTTCATGTCATCGCCTGTTGTGTCACTCTCTTCAACGTTCAGAGCATTACTCAACATTTTTCATTCTTAAAATAATCTTTTCATCATCGGAAAATTATCTTTCAAATTTTCGGGTGTCAAACTTGGCAATACTTTTTCTGTTTTATCCAGCAACGATGTCATGAAACTCCTGAACAACATCATTGCCGGTGGATTTTTTTCAACGATCATCGAGTACATGCTCACCGGCCTGTACGGCACATCACCAACATTATCTTTATTCAGATCGTATCCATCATATTTGTCCCAGTAATTATTGTTGAATGTGTTTAAAACCAGGCTGCCATTGGTTCCCACGTCGAACGT
>JAGWPQ010000397.1 GCA_028877045.1 Bacteroidota bacterium
TTCGGGTAAATTAGAGAAAACAAATTTTCCTTTGCTGTCCAACCTTGTATAATAACGCGGACGGTTCTTATAGATCGAAGTGTCAGCAAGGTTTCTGTGCAATACAACAATCAAAGTTGTATCAAGTTTTCCGGTTTCTGCAAGAATAACATTTCCTGAAAAAGTATTTTGGTCAATTGTTTTTCCTGTAGAAAAAACATACTTAAAATTCTTTGCAATATTACCTTCGTTTACATCTTTAATTCCATCACCGAAATTTAGTGAATAAGTGGTGTTGGCTTCTAATGTGTCTTTCAATTTGATGGTCACATTTCTTAATTTATTTTCGATGATCGGCGCGTTTTTTGGATAAGGAGATACGATCAAATTTTTCTGAATATCTTTTCCGTCAATATATTCATCAAACACCAAAGTGATTTTATTGGTAGTAACATTCATTGCAGAATCTTTTGGTAATGCTGCAAATAATTTTGGAGGAATGCTGTCTCTCGGTCCACCGCTTGGCGGGATCATATTTGCACAGCCTGTTTCAATGTGTTCTATAAAAAACGTCAATGCAAAGAACGAAATATATTTAAACAGCTTGATCATATTTATTTTTTAAAACTAACAGCAAACATAAACGCTTTCGGGTTAATCTAATCCTAACAATCATATAAATCTATCTGATTCTTCTTCCTCATTTAATTCATGCAGTGCTATGGCCATATTATTTGTCTTTACAAAATTGCACCATTCGCAATCGGGTTTTCCACAACCAGTTTTAAATTCTTTGTTCTGAATCTTTTGCCAAACATCTTTTATCTGATATGTAACTGTTGTAATGTCTTCGGGTGTTACAACAACTTTTTCTGTTTTATATTCATCATTGATGGGTTCAATAAATTCAAACACAGTGCTTACAGCTTGCCAGTCATTTGTTTTATCATTATCCATTAATATTTTATAGAAAACAGCTTGTCGCCAGTAATCACCACCATTGGGCTCGTTCTCGTTTGGTTGCAATAATTTCTTTTTTGCATTTTCGTACTTGCCCGTTTTATAATCGACTACGGTAACTAATTTTCCTGTAAACTCCAGCTTATCCAATTTGCCGTTGATGGGCACATTGCTTACCGAAACATTACGGATTGCTTTTTCTATCACAACAACTTTATTCCAGTCGTTAACATGTGCATCGTAATATGCAGGCAACATTTTTTTACCATATTCATTCTTCAATAAAAAGCTTTCAGGTGTAAATGCTTCCCTGTTTTTTTGTATGTACCAGCCAAAATCATCCAGCAATTCATGTTTCGATGGAAAGACCTGATTGTTGTTTTTCATTTTCTCGAACAAACGCTGTAATGCAAAGTGCACGGCACTTCCAAACACCATGCTTTCGTTTTTGGCAGACGGCACTTTAATTAAATTCTGGTAATAAAATTTCAAAGGGCAACTTAAATAATTACTTAAATGCGTAACACTTAAAGAATATTTTTTAAGAATTTGATTGATATAATTTTCTTCTACCAATACAATTTCGGGCATGGCTGTTTCTTTAAACTGCAATGCCAGATGATCAATGAGTTTTTCGTCGGGTACAAATTTTTGTACCGGTTGCCACAACATGCCTTCGATTATTTCTGTAACAAATGTTGATTTTGTTAATGGCTTGTCGTTTTTATCTTTTGCAGAATATGAAATTTGTAAATTGGTTTTTGCCCGTGTAATAGCAACATAAAATAAACGACGGCTTTCTTCCAGATCACCCGAAACATTATTATTGCTGAGCAAATTATCAGGATATTTATAATTGCGGTTATTGCCCGAATTATTTTCATCCCAAATTTTATTGGTGCAACCAATAACAAAAACATAAGCAAATTCAGAACCTTTTGCACCATGCGCCGTAATTAAATTCACGCCATCATCAGTTGCAACAACTTTATACAATGGTATCGGAATATTATTTTTCTGCATGATGCCGATATTAAACAACAGTTCGTGCAGACTCAGCTCAGGATTGCGTTTGCAGCTATCCTTGATAAAATTAAAAAACGAATTCAGCACCTGCATCAACCAGGGTTTTTCCTTGCTTTGCATGATGAAACGAAGTATGCCTGCTTTCTGCACCACCATTTCAATTAAATGCTGAACAGTGATATTGTTAGATTGCTTCAATAAATTCTCGAGCAGATCACTTACTTCTTTTAAACTGTTATCGGGCTGCGAAAACAGATCACCATTGCTGTTTTTTATTTCGCTTAATTCTCTGCGCAAGGAATAGCGATCTTCTTTTTTCCCAACATTTTTTTCGTTCACACGCATGCTTAGTTTGGCAATATCAGCAGGCTTTGCCGTAAAGAAATTGAAGTGTAATATTTTAAATAATATATCATCGGCACTAAATGGAATGGCATTTTCTTTATCGATCCAGGTTAAAATGCTGATGATGTTTTGAATGAAAGGCAGTTGCAACACGTCCACTTTTTTTCGGGTGTTGACAGCAATATTTTTGTTTTCAAGAATAGTTGCTATTTCTTCTACCTGCGAATGATTTCGGTAAATAACAGCGATCTCTTTTCCGCTTTCCCCGTCATTAATTAATTGTTCGATCTGCAGAGCAATATCCATTGCTTCGTGTGTGGTGTTGGGATATTCGATGATTTGAGGTTGCGCCGAAATGTCCTGCAGTATTGCATTTGATTCGATCAGTGGCTGATCGTTTCCGATGCTTACTGTTCTTAATTGATTATAAGTAATTAATTTATGTGCCGTATTTAAAATGATTTGTGTGGAGCGATAATTATTGATCAGATCGATCTTGGTAATATCGCCTGCATATTTTTTTTCAAACTCAATAATATTTTCAACATTGGCATCCTGAAACGAAAAGATGCTTTGATCTGCATCGCCCACCACAAACACATTCGGCACATCCCAGTAATTAATTAAATACTGCAGCAATAAATTTTGTGAACGGCTCGTATCCTGAAATTCATCCACCAAAAAATATAAAAACCGTTCCTGATAATCGAGCAGCATGTTTTTATTTTTTTCAAAAGCATCCAGCACCCACAGGATCATATCATCAAAATTATAGCGGCTGATATCGGCCATCATTTTATTGTATCGTGGATACAGTTTTGCTGCGGCCCGCAGCATTTCCATCTTCTCGGTTTCGGTTGCTATCTTGTTAGGATTTGCATCGCCGGCATTGAACTCTTTGTATTTTCTTTTATAAAAAAATCCTTCTTTGGTTGGCAACTCTTTTAAATAAGCATCAATGCGTTCGTTAAAATAACCGGCATCCCATGCTTCTTTTTTCATCAAACTAAACAATGCTTTCAGTCTCGGCGCTTCATAATACACTTCGCCGCGAAAACGTTTTAAAATATTATCGGGTTCTATCGAATCAATTAATTTATTGAAGAGATCTATCTCTTCCAGATCGCTGATGGGTTCTAAATTTAATTTGCCGAAATAACTGAGATTGTCCTGGATCACTTCATTACAAAACGAATGAAA
>JAGWPQ010000398.1 GCA_028877045.1 Bacteroidota bacterium
AAACCTTTTTCTTTTAATGCAATGGCAAACGAGCCACTGATCAAACCAACACCTACAATAGTAGTAACCCCCTGCCCCTCTAAAGGGGAGATTGAGAAATCGTTATTTTTTTTATCTCGTTGACTGCTCATCGCAACAATTATTTTAGTTTTTCTTTTTTTAATTTTTAGTTTTTATTCTTCTTATTGCTTCTTCAAACCTTTCAATACTTCCGCATAAACTCACACGCACATAATTATTTCCTGCACTGCCAAAAATCCCGCCCGGTGTGATAAACACATTGTTGTTGTATAAAACTTCATCACTCAAAGCATAGCCATCTTTATAAGTTGCAGGAATTTTTGCCCACACAAACATACCCACCTGATCTTTTGAATACACACAATTCAACAGATCCAGCAACTCAAAAACTTTAATTCTTCTTTCGTTATAAATTTTATTGATGCTGTCGTACCAACTTTTATCTAAGCTCAAAGCCTTTGCAGCAGCGAGTTGCAGGGGAAGGAACATGCCGCTGTCCATATTACTTTTAAAACGCAATACTTCATCAATTCTTTCTTTGGCACCGCATAACATACCCACTCTCCAGCCTGCCATGTTGGAAGATTTGCTCAAAGAATTTAATTCCAGCACAACATCTTTTGCACCATCAACACTTAATAAACTCATCGGATGTTCATTCAAAATAAAACTGTAAGGATTATCGTGAACGATTAAAATATTATGTTTCTTTCCAAATGCAACAATGTTTTCGAACAATGTTTTATTTGCGTTTTGACCCGTTGGCATTTGCGGATAATTCACGAATAACCCCTTGATCCCCTGAAGGGGAAATGCAGCGATCAGTTTTTCTAACGCATCAAAATCAGGTTCATAATTATTTTCTTCTTTCAGTTCATAATAAACCGGTGTTGCCCCTGAAAGTTTTACTGCACTTGAATAAGTAGGATAACCGGGATTAGGAACCAATACACCAATACCTTCTTCAAAATAAGTCATGCAAATATGCATGATGCCTTCTTTGCTGCCGATCAATGGTAAAATTTCAGAATCAATATTCAAATCAACATTGTACCATTTTTTATACCAGTCGCTCATTGCTTTGCGCAACACAGGAGATCCTTTGTACGATTGATATGCATGCACATTTGGCTTTGCACTTTCTTCCTGCAACACTTTAATAACATCGGGATGCGGCGGCAGATCGGGACTGCCAATGCCGAGATTGATGATGTTCTTTCCCTGCTTATTTAATTCATCGATCTCTCTCAATTTTTGAGAAAAATAATATTCACCAATGCCTTCAAGTCGTTTAGATGTTGTCATTTTTATTACACGAATTTTATCGAATTACACGAATTATAAAACTGCCGTGATTCGATTATATGAACGATTTAGTTTTTCAGTTTTTCTTTTTTTAGTTTTTTTTAATTTATGCTTCCTTACCGTTTTTATAAATCCCGTAAATTTTTATTTGCTCCGTTAATGGTTTTATTTCTTCCATCACAGCATTGAACTGCTCTCTGTTTTCAAATTCCATATCTGCATGAAAACTGTATTTGAAATTGGTGCCGGGAATAGGAAAACTTTGCAGCTTGCTTAAATTAATGCCGCCATCGGCAATCTTTGTTAAAACCTTTGCCAGGCTGCCTTTTGAATGATCGGTCTCGAAATTTACAGAAGCTTTGTTGGCATCATTGATCTGCACTACTTCATCAGCCCTTTGTAAAACCAAAAACCTTGTATAATTGTTTTTTTGTGTATGAATATTGGGAGCGATGATGTTCAATTGAAACAATTCGGCTGCCAGCTTACTTGCAATACCTGCAATATGTTTGCTTTTGTGTTGATGGATATGTTTGGCGCTTAAAGCGGTATCTTCTGTCTCCACCAATTTCCACTCATATTTATCTAAGTATTCCATGCATTGCTGAATAGCCATGTGATGTGAATGTATTTCCTTGATATCTTCAAAACGCACACCCGGATTTACCAGCAATTGTTGTTTGATGGGCAGGTACACTTCGCCTGCGATCTTCAAATTACTTTTTTGCAATAGAGTATAATTGGGCAAAATGCTTCCTGCAATTGAGTTCTCAATAGCCATCACGCCGCCATCACTTTCT
>JAGWPQ010000399.1 GCA_028877045.1 Bacteroidota bacterium
CACAAAATTTCTCAAATCCATATTGCAAAACAGGATTCATGTAACCCATCAATATCACCGGCACATTAATTTCGTTTCGGAAATTTTCCAATTGTTCGAATAAAACATGAATCGTCACACCATTATGCAAAGCCTTGCTGCTGCTGGCTTGTATAACAGGGCCATCGGCCAAGGGATCGCTGTAAGGCATTCCGAGTTCAATTAGATCGGCACCGTTTTGTTCCAATGCTTTCATCACTTTTAATGTGCTGTTTAACTCGGGATAGCCTGCGGTGCAATAAACATTTAAAATGTTTTGGGCTTTTTGCCGGAATAAATTTTTTAATCTGCTCATAATTTTACCTCATCCTCGTTCCTTCTCCTCGAGGAGAAGGAGGCCAAGCTTTTATTTATTAATTTAACTTTGTACTTACCGATCATTTTTATATCGTTTTTTAACGCTTCAAATCCGGGATTGCTGAGTTGCTTTTCTGATTTCTTCTATTACAAAATTTATATCTTTTATCACTTCTTCATTTCTGAACCTTAAAACCGTAATTCCAAATTCTTTTAAAACATATGTTCTGTTATAATCATCTTCCTTTTTTTCTTTATCATTATGAATGCTTCCATCTAATTCAATTACCAACTTTTTTTCGTGACAATAAAAATCGGCGATGTATTTTTCTATCGGATGTTGCCTTCTGAATTTTAAATTATTAATCTGTTTATTTCTTATTCGCTGCCACAACAATTTTTCTGCTTCGGTTGAATTTTGCCGTAATGTTTTTGCAAATTCAAACAGTTTTGGCGAAGCCATTTTATGCAGATTATCGTTGTAACTGCTCATCAGCAATACTTAAATAATATGTTATTTATACAGTCCATTTTGTTTCTTCCGTCCGACCTCCCTCTCCTCAAGGAGAGGGATAAGAGGGTGAGGTTTTGTTGAATAAAATTTCAACAGTACAAGTGTGCGACGCAACAACAGTTTCATTTTTATTCTGTCGCTCGTAACAAAAAATTATTTCTCCATTGCATTCATGTATGTTGCCAGATCTTTATCGCCGCGGCCACTTAAACATAACACAATAGTATCTCCGCTTTTAAATTTAATTTGTTTTAATGCCGCCAATGCATGCGCACTTTCCAACGCAGGAATGATGCCTTCAATTCTTGCCAATTCAAATGCTGCATCCAATGCTTCATCATCGGTTGCACTTAAAAATAATCCACGGCCGCTATCAAACAAATTGGCGTGCAAAGGACCAACACCGGGATAATCCAATCCCGCTGAAATGCTGTGTGGCTCTACAACCTGGCCATCATCAGTTTGCATCACCAAACTTTTACTGCCATGCAAAATACCCGGTTTGCCGAGTTGTGTTGTTGCTGCACTCATGCCGCTGTGCACACCATGACCGGCCGCTTCAACAGCAACTAATTGCACTTTTTTTTCATCTAAAAAATGATAAAATGCACCGGCTGCATTACTGCCGCCACCAACACATGCAACAACATGTGATGGTAATTCGCTGCCGGTTTTTTCTTTTAACTGCCAACGCGTTTCTTCGCTGATAACACTTTGAAAACGCGCCACCATATCGGGATACGGGTGTGGACCAACAACACTGCCGATAATATAATGTGTATCGTTTGGATTATTGATCCAGTCGCGGATAGCCTCGTTCGTAGCGTCTTTCAGCGTTTTACTTCCGCTGGTTGCAGGAATAACTTTTGCGCCCAGCATTTTCATGCGTGCAACATTTGGTGCCTGGCGTTCAATATCTTTCTCGCCCATGTACACAATGCATTCCATTCCTTTCAATGCACAAACTGTTGCGGTGGCAACGCCATGCTGACCGGCACCTGTTTCGGCAATGATCCTCGTCTTGCCCAATCTCCTTGCCAATAAAATTTGCCCGATAGTATTATTAATTTTATGTGCACCGGTATGGCACAGATCCTCACGCTTCAAATAAATATTTGTTTGGTGCAATTCACTTAAACGTTCTGCTAAAAATAGAGGTGTCGGCCGGCCAACATAATCTTTTAATAACAGCTGAAACTCTTGCTGGAAGCTGGTTTCGGCAATGATGTTTAAATATTTTTCTCTTAACTCTTCCACATTGCGGTGCAACATTTCAGGAATATAAGCGCCTCCAAATTTTCCATAATAACCTTGTGCATCGGGATGTTGATATGTTTCTTTTGTTGTCATTTTTTATTACACGAATTATTTTTTATGTACTTAGCTTTTGATAATCTATTTAACTTTTGTTGCGTCGCACACTTGTACGCTTGATTCTTTATTCAACTTTTTTTAAATCATTTTACCACCGGTTTAAAAACAACCAATCCGTTACTGTCATCAATACCAATCACCATTTGTCTGCTGTCATATCCAACACGGTAAGCTGCAATTTTTTGAACAGCATCATCCGCGTTATACAATATCGGCATATCAGCAACTTTTTCCATTGCACCATTGATCGAATAATTAATATTCACTTCACCGATCCTGTTTACCCTGTCGTCATAAGTATATGCAATGTTCACACCACCGATCGATGCTATC
>JAGWPQ010000400.1 GCA_028877045.1 Bacteroidota bacterium
ATTCTATTTAATAAAGCATAAAATATAATTCAGAACTTCGACAGGATACGAAATGAAGGATAATGAAATCCGAAATTATGAAATATAAAATTTTAATTGAAAATCAATATTTTGGATGTGTTAACTACTATTCAAATTTGTATAAATTTTCGAATATTCTAATTGAGCAATATGAAAGCTGGCAAAAAATGAGTTTTCGAAACCGTTGTGTGATTTTGGGAGCCAATGGATTAATAGATTTGACCGTTCCCTTGGAAAATGGTCGGGAGCAAAAAAAAATGATCAGAGATGTAAAAATTGATAACCATACCCTCTGGCAAAAACAGCATTGGAGATCCATTTCTTCCTGCTATGGGAAATCGGCTTTTTTTGAATTTTATAAAGACTGGCTCGAATCTTTTTACGAAAAGAAGTTTGTTTATCTTTTTGACATGGATCTTGAGATCTTGTTTTGGCTCAAAAGTCTTTTAAAGATCAAGGCTGAAATTGAGATGACAGATTCTTTTATAAAAAAATATCAGGAAGATATTGTTGATCTCAGAAACAAATGGCTTCCTAAAAATTTTCAATCCTCACCAAATAAGATATGTTATAATCAGGTGTTTGAAGCAAAACAGGCCTTTCAGCCTAACCTCAGTATTTTGGATATTTTATTTTGCGAGGGACCCAATGCAAAAAACATTTTATCAGACAACAATGTTGTTTTCTAATACAACTTTCAAAATATATTAGCTTCTAAATTTTTTATTTTAAGCTTTACGCTTAATTTACAGTCTTGCTATATTAGACCCCTCGCCGGATGAGAAAACTAACTGTATTTGTATCATGTTTAATGGTTGCTTCCAGCATTGCTGCACAAAATTTTTCCAATAAAGGGAAGGATTTTTGGTTAGGATACGGCTATCATGTTAATATGGCCGGTAATCCCGCAGGTGGCGGAACACAGGATATGATCCTGTATTTTACTTCCGATAAAAATGCAAACGTAACTGTTGAAATACCTGCAAACGGATATAAACAAACCTACGCTGTTGCGGCCAATCAAGTCACATTAACAAATCCAATTCCCAAAACAGGTTCAACAGATGCGAGGGTTTACGATACTGGTTATTATAACCGCGGTATTCATATTTACAGCGATGTGGATATTGTTGCTTATGCCCATATTTATAACAGTGCAATATCGGGTGCATCATTATTATTTCCTACAAATACTTTAGGGAATGATTACTATGTAATTAGTTATAATCAGGCTTCCAATGCCAATCTTGCTAACTCGTTTGCTTTTGTGGTAGCTGTGGAAGATAATACGACTGTTGAAATTACTCCTTCAGTTTCTAATAAGAATGGCAGGAATCCGGGGAGTCCTTTTACTGTGAATTTGAATAAAGGGCAGATATATAATCTAATGGGAACAACAACCGGTACAAAGGGCACCGATTTAACAGGAACACATATCCGTACCATCAGTTCAAGTGGCACTTGCAAACAAATTGCCGTGTTTTGTGGGTCGGGCAAAATAAGTATCGGAGGTACAAACAATAATAATAATCAGACCGGAAGTGCCGATAATCTTTTTGCACAGGCAATGCCTGCCAGCGCATGGGGATTGAAATATTTAACTTCACCTACCGGATCGCAGCCAAGTAATTATTATCGCATTTGCGTAAAAGATCCCCAAACTATTGTAAAAGTAAATGGAGCTGTGATACCCAACACTTATTTGCAAAATGGATTTTTTTATGAATTGAAAAATTCAACTCCGTTAACAACACCGGGCAACGGTATCAATATTTCAAATACCAGCGGAGGTGTTTGGAATTTAATTGAAGCCGATAAGCCCATCAATGTTGCGCAATATTGTACAACACAGGGAATGGATGGCAACCCGCTAAATACAAGTCCGCTTCCTGGTGGCGATCCAGAAATGATCTATTTAAGTCCGGTAGAACAAACCATAAATAATATCACCCTTTATTCAGCCACAAAATATCAGATCATTCAGAGTTATATAAATGTGATCATTAAAAATGGTGGCGTTAAAAGTTTTACGTTGGATGGCGTTTCAAAAGCAAGCAGTTTTACAACTCATCCTCAAGAACCAAATTATTCTTATGCGATTTTCACGGTAAGCTCCGGATCACATACATTATATTCCGATACAGGATTTAATTCAATTGCTTATGGTTTTGGGCAGGCAGAAAGTTATGGTTATAATGCAGGCACCAACATAAAAAATTTATATGCACCTGTTTTTCAAAACCCATATGCCCGAATAAGTTTTGCCGCAACTTGTGTGGGCACACCATTTCAATTTTCAGTTCCGCTTTCATATCAACCATCAACTGTTACCTGGGACTTTGGTAACAATCCTATTTTAAGCCCGAATACCAATATTGGTCCGGTCACACCGGTGGTTGACAGTACCTCGATTATAGGCGGACAAACATTATATTTTTATAGCCCTGCGAATGGTGGCGCAAGTAAAACATTTACTATTTCAAGTTTGGGAACTGATACGATAAAACTATTTGCCACCAATCCTTCGCCCGATGGATGCAGCAGTTCTAATGCCGAATATGATATACCGGTAATTATTAACCCGGTTCCGACAGCTAATTATAGCATTAATACTATTCGCTGTATTTCTGATTCAATAAAATTTACTGATGCCACTACTAATTTAGGTACAAGTAAGGTGGTGAATGGTTTGTGGTATTGGGATGACGGAACAAAAGATAGTTTGATGAATCCGCTGCACAAATTCGGATCACCTAAAATTTATAACATTCGATACAGACCGATCACTGATTTTGGTTGTATTGGCGATACAACTATTCCTTTTAATATTTCAGCATCGCCCATTGCTAAATTTGTTGTTAGCGATACAACCTGTATCAATAAAACAATCAGTTTTACAGATTCATCAACTATTGCATTTGGAACTATTGTAAAAAGGTATTGGGATTATGGCAATGGCATAAAAGATACTTTAACAGCTGCTTCTTCAAGAACACAAACATATACTGCATCGGGCACTTACACTGTTAGTTTAATTGTAGAAAATGATAACGGTTGTAAGAGTAATACATTTTCGCAAACAATAACTGTTCATGTATTGCCTGTTGCCAATTTTAGTTTGCCAATAGTTTGTATGCCGTTAGGTGCTGCACAGTTTTATGATTCTTCAACAATAACCGATGGCACACAAAATAATTTTAAATACCGATGGAGTTTTGGTGATGGAGGAATGGATAGTGTTAAAAATCCTTTGCATAATTATGCTGCTGCAACACCTGTTACTGTTAAGCTTTCGGTAGCATCGCAATACGGTTGTGTGAAAGATTCGAGTAAAATAGTATCAACTTTTTATCTGCAGCCCAAAGCAAATTTTACCGTCAGCAATGCAGTTTGTTTAAGAGATTCAACAACATATTCTGATGGTAGTGATGGAAAGGGAAGTAGTGTTGTAAAATGGCGATGGAATTTTGGTGATGGTTCAACAGATACCTTACAAAACACCAAACATTTGTATGCCGCTTCAAACATTGATACAGTGCGATTATTTATTTATACCGATAAAGGTTGTATGAGTGACACAGCAGTTAAAACAACAACAGTTAATCCTTTGCCGTTAGCAGGATTTTATACACAAGCCACAAATAATTATTGCGAAAAAAGGCCCATTCAGTTTATTGATACTGCAAAAAATATTTCTATCGATACTGCGTCACTAAGGCGATGGTATTGGGATATGGGCAACGGAACAATAGTTACACCAGCAGGCGGATTTAATTCTTCCTTCAATCAATACTACGACACGTTTAAAGTTTATACGGTTAAAATGATGGTTGAAAATAGTTTGGGATGTAAGAGCGATACTGTTAAGAAATCAATTAACATTCATGCACAACCTTTGGTTGGATTTACTTTACCCGAAGTATGTTTGGCAGATGCATTGGCTAATTTTTCGGATACCACAACTATTCCCGATGGAAGTGCCGAAGCATCTTATTTGTGGAATTATAATGCAGGCTCACCTGCTATTTCACCATCACCAACAATATCAAATTCAACAGGTAAAAACGGATCAACACATTATAATGCTGTAGGAAATTATCAGGTATCTTACAAAGTAACAACTTCATTCGGTTGTGATTCAGTTCTTGCGAAACCCTTTACTGTCAATGGTTCTATCCCTCATGCAAATTTTGTTGTTTTGAATGATACTAAATTATGCGGCAACGATTCGATCCGAATATATGATTCATCTTATGTGAATTTTGGAACAGTAACAAAGAATGATATTTACTGGAATTATATCAGTCCATCGCCTGCAGACAGCATTGATAATGATCCTTATTTTAAAAAGACATATTCGCATATCTATCCAAACTTCCAATGGCCTTCATCATTAACTTATTCAATAAAAATGATCGCACATTCGGGAAACTCTTCTGTGTGCAGCGATAGTATTACTAAAGTTGTTACGATTCATCAAAGCCCGAAAGTCCAGTTCAATACTTTACCGGGAATATGTAATGATACCACTGCCCGACAAATTACGCAGGCAGGCGAATCGAGTAATCCAACGGTGCCGGGAACTTTTACTTATGTTGGTGTCGGTGTAAATAGTACCGGTTTATTTACACCAAAAAATGTTGCTGCCGGAACATATCCTGTTAAATATGTTTACACAACTGCATTCTCATGCGCTGATTCTGCTACAATAAATATTACTGTGTGGCCTTCGCCTCAAGCCAAGTGGGGCGTGAATCTTAGTCCGCTTTGCGAAAAGAATGATATTGTATTTAACGATTCTTCGGTTGCCAATTACAGCAATATTGTACAACGCATTTGGGATTTTGGAGATGCAACAAATGCTGTTTACACCAATACAGTTTCTTTCAAGAAACAATATGCAGTTGGCAATACTTATGCTGCAAGTTTAAGAGTGATAACTGATAGCGGTTGCAGAAGTACATTCAACATTCAAAACTTAAAAATTAATTATTTACCTCTTGTGAGTTTTACTTTGCCGGGTATTTGTTTGCCTGATGGCAATGGAACATTCACCAGCACATCAACTATAAAAGATGGAACCGATGCTTTGTTCAGTTACTTATGGAATTTTGGTGATCCTAACGATGCGACATCGGCAACATCAAAAATTGCAAAACATAAATATTCGGCATTAGGTCCGGTGAATGTGCAATTAAAAATCACCAGCATCAGTGGTTGTATAGATTCTTTAGCACAACAACTCAATACAATTTATCCGCAACCCAAAGCTGCATTCACTGCAACACCCAATCAGGTTTGTATCAACAGTTCAATTCAATTTACTGATAACAGTAATGGTATCACGAGCCCAACTGTTAGTTGGCATTGGGATCTGGCAAACGGTAACATATCAACGCAAACCAATCCTGTCAAGCAATTCAGCGATTCTGGCACTTTTAATATTGCACTCTATATTTATAATCAACAGGGCTGCGTAAGCGATACTGCTGTTCAGCAGGTAATTGTAAATCCTTATCCCAAATTAAATATGGGAGCCGATCTGGTTGTGTTGCAGGGAGGTGTAATTGCAATTAAACCTTCTTATTATGGAACCGATCTGATGTTCAAATGGACTCCATCAAATTATTTGAACAGCGACACTGCTGCGAATCCGCTTGCATCGCCGCCTGATGATATCAGGTATTATTTATCGCTTACCGGAATAGGTGGTTGTTCGGTTAGTGATAGTATTTTTATCACTGTTTTAAAATCGCCTGTCATCCCAAATATATTTTCACCAAATGGCGATGGCATCAACGACACATGGCAAATAAAATATCTGGATAGTTATCCCGGTGCAACTGTTGATGTGTTTAACAGATACGGACAGCCTGTATTTCATTCAAATGGTTACAACATACCGTGGGATGGAACATTTAATGGAAATCCGTTGCCAATCGGAACTTATTATTATATCATCAATCCAAAAAATAACCGACCGATTTATAATGGTTCGATAACGATCATTCGATAACTTTGTAAAAAAAACTTATAACTGTTTGCGTGAAAAAATATTTTATCAAATATCCGATCTTCTTTTTTATTGTTTTGTTTAATTGTGTTTTGGCAACTGCGCAGCAACGTCCTTATTACACTCAATACATCATGAACAATTATATCATCAACCCTGCAGTTGCAGGTATTGAAAATTATTGGGATGTAAAAGCAAGCCACCGTTTGCAATGGGTAGGGTTGCAGGATGCACCTGTTACAACTTATCTAACTGTTCAGGGCCCGCTGCATCATGGAGATTATGACAGGGAGACCGCCACTTCATTTCATGCCGAAGGAAAAAATCCGAGAGGAGAAGCTTACTGGCGAAATTATACATCAGCCGAACCACACGCCGGTGTTGGTTTTACGCTGATCAATGATGCTACAGGCCCATTAAACCGCTTTGCCCTCTATGGCACTTATGCCTATCACTTAAGTTTAGATCCGCATACAAGTTTATCAGTTGGATTATCGGCAGGCGTTACACAACTAAGTTTAAATGTTGACAAACTTAATTTTGCAACAACCGTCGATCCTGCAGTTTCAGGTGCAGGTATACTCAATAGATTAAAACCCGATATCAGTGCAGGTGCATGGTTGTATTCTAAAGATTATTTTGTTGGCTTGGCTTTTCAGCAGATCATTCCCGAACAAATTGCATTCTCAAGCAACACAGTTGCTCTGCAAAACGGTAAATTATTGCCACATACTTTTTTATCGGCTGGATACAGGATGATGATCAGTGAAGATATTAGTTTTCTGCCATCGGTACTGGTACGGTATATTAATCCGTTGCCCATTGGTTTTGATTTTAATGCAAAATTTCAGTATCAGGATCTTTTATGGGCAGGCGCTTCTTTTCGTTATCAGGATGGCTTTGCAGCAATGGTTGGTGTAAACTTAAACAACAGTATCAATATTGGTTATTCGTACGATATCACTACTTCGCAATTAAATACAGTAAGCAAAGGCACACACGAAATCCTTATCGGATTTTTGATTGGAAATAAATATGGCGATTGGTGTCCCAGAAATTTATGGTGATAAAATGTTTTATTGATTGCTTTTATAGTCGATCATAAACTCATCCAATTTTGGAACAAACTTTCTTTTTCTTTTTAATTCATGATCATAAATTAATTGTCCTAAATGTTTCATGAAAGGATAGCCTACTGTTTCGTAATCGTATTTATCATCATTAAAAATGCCATCGCTGTTGCAATAGATCGTTGCACAAAGCATAAACTCGATCTTTTTTTCTGTATCAATGATATAAGCCACATCAGTTAGAAATCCATAGGCATCACCAACTTTATTGAATATTCTGATATTGGAAGG
>JAGWPQ010000401.1 GCA_028877045.1 Bacteroidota bacterium
CAGGTAACCCAATATAACATTCAAGGGAAGAAAGTCAAAACTTATCCAAGTATTGCAGTTGCTTCTAAAAGAACAGGGATTAGCCATAGCCATATTAGTAGCCGGGCAAGGGGTAATGAATATTCAGCAGGTGGATTTATCTGGCGTTTTGGTAAAGATCCTCAAATTGACATTAAGCCAATGCTGGACGCAATTGCTAAACGCCGAAGAGAAAATAAAGAAGCCTTTGGTAAGAAAGTAACCCAATACAAACTGAACGGTCGCTGTGTCGCTACCTATCCCACCATTAATGATGCAGCCAAGACCACTGGAATTAGGCACACTGAAATATCCAGGGTAATAATGCAAAAGAAAAGATTTAGTGCCGGTGGCTTTTACTGGCAAGAAGGGGAAGGCCCCGCTTTTATAGATTTATCCGGTTATGAGTTTGGAGAAGTTCTTAGATCAAAGAACAGGCAACGATCCGTTTTGCAATATTCTAAGCAGGGAAAGCTTTTACAACAATTTGATAGTATAAAGCAAGCGGCTAAACTTGTTGGGGTCGACAGTTCAACGGTTATTGGAGCCTTAAAAGGCTATTATCAGACCGCTGGTGGGTTCATCTGGAAATATGCGTAAAACGGATTCTCACCGCCAAAATATGGCCTAGCAATCATTTGTGTCGAATTTTGTAGCTTTTTTCATCATTAACTATGGGTAATGTCGAAACTGTAACCATTTGCGAATCAATATCGTATATAATCGTATCAGATCGACTCATTTTATATTTTAGAAATCGAATTATAATCGTATATTAGCGTATCAAAACGTATCATTTTAAATGTCTAACTCAATATATACTTTTAATTTTGCCCCAAACTGGATGCAATTGACCAATGAAATCAGCCAAATAGATCGATTTGATGCGTCATGGACAACTATAGAGAAAAGAGAGGGGCAAACGCTGAAACAGTTGAAATCGATTGCCACTGTCCGTAGTGTTGGGGCGTCAACCCGAATAGAAGGTTCAAAGATGACTGATGATGAAGTAGAAGTGCTTATAAATAATCTTGAGGTATCAAAATTGGAAGAAAGGGATCAGCAGGAAGTGGCCGGTTATTTTGAAACGCTGGAATTGATAGCAGAGTCTTTCCGAGATATAGATATTACTGAGAATAACCTGAAACACTTGCATAATACCTTAATGAAGCATAGTGAAAAAGATGTCTGGCATAAAGGCAATTATAAACAACATAGCAATGTAGTGGAAGCAGAAAATCCTGATGGTTCAAAATATGTAATTTTTAAAACTACCGATCCAGGATTTGCCACTGAAGATGCAATGGCAAAATTGATAGCATGGTATAAAAAAGATACAGAAACATTGCCCTTGATAAAAGCTGCTGTATTTGTTTATGATTTTCTTAGCATTCATCCATTTCAGGATGGTAATGGTCGTGTAAGCCGTCTATTGGGAACACTATTATTACTTAAGCATGGATACTCATGGGTACAATATGTAAGTTTTGAACATGAAATTGAAAGCCGGAAATCCGAATACTATAAGATTTTAATGCAGTGTCAACGGCAAAGGCCAGGTGAAGATGTTTACCCTTGGGTGATGTTTTTTTTAGATTGTCTGAAAAATATACAAAGCCAGTTAATGGCAAAGCTTGAAGTACAAACAAAAAGCGGAAAGTTAACATTGAGAGAAAAGAAAATATACTCATTCACTGAAAATCATCCGGGTTCTAAATCCGGGGAAATTGCAGAAAAATTAAATATCCCATTGCCAACGGTAAAAAGAATACTTGCAGATATGGTTAAAAATAAATTACTGGCAATTCATGGTGCTGGTGCTGCCACGAATTATAGCATAGAAGGTACAGCTACAATAAAGAAGGACTTGATTATCCGGTTAACAAATGATGAAAGAAGAAAGGAATTTGTATTGACGAACCAAAGCTCATCAATCGAAATCAAAAGTATTTTATTAACCCCTTTATTTGAATGGTCAGATCCTAACGAATGGGGCAGCCAACTTACCAAAAATGGTTTATATATACAGGTGACCTGTGTAAGCGGTACTGCCTTAACAGTTCAAGCACCTCCAATTCTGATAAATCCAAGCCTGTATCATTTCAGACCAACTATCATATTGAGTCAACCTATAAATATACCCGCGGATATGTGGGAGAAAGTACCTTATAAAAAGGATTATCCCATACAGGTTACGATTGAGCTGATTGGTACGAAGGAACAATTTGATTTTGATGTGATGTTGGTTTATGATGAGGCCTAAACCCATGCTGATAGAGTAATCCAACGAACTAAAGAGGATTGAAAAACTAAATCACAGAATTGAATAAACAGGCATAATTAGTTAATTTACGAACCCATTAAACCCTTATTCATGGATTTTGCAAAGGCATATTCACTTTACAAAAATGATAAGACGCTGCAGATTCTGCGGGCAGAAAATTTTCCATTAATAATAAGTTTTCTTCATTTAGCTTTCAAACAGCAGGATAGAATATTTTACAATCAACAAGAATTACGAAGCATTCTCAGTGATTATATTTTTTCTTTAGAGGAACAAGGTATAGCTGATTATAAAAATGACCCTTTAGATTATTTACAACAAATAGGCCAAGCTCGGCTACCTAAGGAGATACTATGATATAGGAGACGAACCTGTATTTGATCTCACACCAGCGACTGAAAATGCATTAAAATGGTTAGAAGATCTTAATAAGCAACAATTCGTCGGTACACACAGCAGGCTGCTGCAATTATTTTCTATACTTAAACAACTGGTAAATAAAACAGCTTCACCTTATGAAAGAGTAAAAAAACTTGAAGAAGACAGAAAGAAATTAGACAAAGAAATTGATGATGCAAAAAAGGGAATTTACGAAAAAACTGATGATACCCGGCTTCGGGAAGATTATCTGCTAGCACAAGAAACGGCGAAAAGGTTATTAGCGGATTTTAGGCAAGTAGAACAAAATTTCAGAGAATTAGATAAAGATACCCGCCAGGCAATTATCAAAAGCAGTCTTACTAAAGGAAAGCTGCTCGACGACATCTTTAGTAAACAAGATTTTTTATGGAGTACTGATCAAGGAAAAAGTTTCAAAGCATTTTGGGAATTTTTGATGAGCCGAAATATGCAAGAAGAGCTAGAACTATTAATTACCAAAATAAATGACTTGCCTGCCATCCAGAAAATAAAAAATGATACAACAATTGATAG
>JAGWPQ010000402.1 GCA_028877045.1 Bacteroidota bacterium
AGATATAGCTTCCCCCCATTTTCAGTACAAGACATATATACCAGATTCTGCAATAAGCCTCATATAAGCTACATATAAGCCATATATAAGCTACATATAAGCTACTCCTAATAAGAGTAAGTTATATGTGGTTTATATGTGCTTTATTATTGAATGATGGGATGCTTACATTACAATATGATAGCTATCTGCCATAAGCAAACCAACAATCAGCCATGGCAATTGTAACAGGCAAAAAAGCCTTCTGCAGGCAGTATGGATTATTGCTTATCGGTATGTATGTACCGGAAAATCTAAACAGCTTTCGCTTTGCTTAATTTTATTTTGGGTGCAAGCCAGTATAAAACAATTCCTCCGAGAAATAATCCGAAAGAAATTAATTCGGCCTGTGTAGGATGAAATGGCAAGCCGTTATATTTTAAGTTAACGCGGATCTTCTCAATAAAAAATCTTTCAATTCCGTTTGCGATCAGATAAACAGCAAATAATCTTCCGGGTACTTTGAATTTCTTTCTGAAAAACCAGATCGCAGCAAATATGATGAGGCACATCACCGTTTCGTAAAACGGTGTAGGAAAAACCGAAATGGGTAAATAACTGCAATAATTGCCCTGGCAGCCTGCAAAATTTATTCCTTCACTGATCACATTGTGCGGATAATTATAACCAAACAGCCAGTTGGGCAATCCCCAGAAAGGTTGCACGTGCAATGCATGCACACTTGATGTTGCAAATTGTTCGGCATAAAAATGCTGGTTGTGCTGCAACACAGCATTGTATTGTTCGGGAGTTGCAGAAATTAATTTTCCCTGGGCATCGCTTATGAAAGCACTGTTCAGTATTCCCCAGTCACCATCGCCGGCAACCTGGCAACCGATCCTTCCCGTTGCATAAGCAAGCATTAAACCGGGTGCGGCCGCATCGCATAAATGAATGAATGGTATTTGATATTTTTTTGAGTAAAAATATAAAGCGATGGTTGCACAAATTAATCCGCCATAAAAAGTCAATCCGCTGAATGATGCCAATCCTTCCAGTGGATGTTTAACAAATTCGTCCCAATTCTCCAGATTATTAAAAAACTTAGCGCCGGCAAATCCAAACAGCGCAGCAAAAATTACCATGTCGCCTACCCTGTCCTGCGGCCATATCCTGATGGTCCTGCTTTCGGGCTTATCTAATTTTTGTTTATATTTTTCCCACCATTTCAATCCTGCGAAAGCCAGTCCCAGCAACAATCCGAACGGAATGCTTCCCTGTCCTGAAAGAATATATGATTGAGGATCGTTGAGCGCATTGGGTGTTATAAATGCGCCGACGATCTTGAAACCCATAACAAATCCTAAAACAAAATTTATGATCAGATCAGAGATGCTTGCAGTGCCGCCAACGATGATGGTTTGTTCGGTGAACACCAGCAAGCCAAGTGATTGTTTACGTCGCAATTCTAATGTAAGCACCCATGCAGCAAGAATAAATGAAATGGCAACAAAAAAACCAAACGAATTAATCAATCTTAAAAACGACCAGTCAACATGAAAAATATCTTTAAAGGCATAGTATAAATTAGGATACATATCCGAAGTTTTAAGTTTTAAAAGCATGCAATGTTAATCAGAAATCATCAGATTAAAATAATAAAAAGCAAAACTTTACAATCAATATTTTTTATGAAAAAAGCCCCGCTTAATAGCGGGGCTGATACTTACTAACACATCTAAAAACAAAGGTATATTTAATTGCAATATTTATTGAACTCGTTGATCAGATGCTGTGCGATGACCTGTGCCGGACGGCCTTCGATCTGATGTCGTTCAACCATGCTAACCAATGCACCATCTTTAAACAATGCAATGGATGGTGATGATGGCGGATAAGGTAATAAATGCTCTCTTATTTTTTGCACTGCTTCCGAATCAAATCCGGCAAAACTTGTAGATAGTCTGTCGGGGCGTTTTTCTGCATTATGCACGGCCATTAAAACACCGGGGCGACAAGTGCCTGCTGCACAACCGCAAACAGAATTAATGACTACCAATGTTGTTCCTTCTTTTTGTAAAGTTGCATCAACCTCTGCTGCCGATAACATTTCTTCAAAACCACTATCGGTTAATTCGGCTTTCATCGGTAGAACTATTTCTGCTGGATACATTTTTATAATTGTTTAAATGATTTGAAATGAGAAGCAAAAATAAAGCAAATCTTGGAACGAATTTAGTATAACCATGAGCCATGATGTCTTTTTTCGTCAATCGAAAATGCCATTTTGTCGTTAAATAATTAGAAAATAAGTAATTATGGCCCTAAAACTGCTGATGGTACGTGGTTTGAAAAATATTTTTCGAAAATTATTTAAAAACAAAAAAATATCACACGTATGACAATCATTAAACACAATCCCGCAGCTTATCACAGTTTATTCAACGAGTTCTTCAACAACTTCCCTTCTACATGGGGAAGAGATACAGAAGCAACATGGTCGGTGGTACCGGTAAATATTTATGAATCTGAAAATGGTTTTCAGCTTGAATTGAATGCACCCGGCCGCAACAAAGAAGATTTTAAGATCAATATCGAAAAAGGTTTGCTGACCGTAAGTTTTGAAAAGAAAGAAGAAGCTGCAAACAAAGAATTGAAAACAATACGCAAAGAATTCAGCTACACAAATTTTAAACGCAGTTTTTCGGTTGATGAAAATATCAACACAGAAGCCATTGAGGCCGTATATGAAAATGGTGTTTTAAAATTATTCTTACCTAAAAAAGAAGAAGTAAAAATTTCTCCAAAAGAAATTACTGTAAAATAAGTTCTGTTTTAAAACAGCGTTGGTTTTGGTTAGTACCCCGCATTTTTATGCGGGGTTTATTTTTTTACAGGTAATCCTCGTTAAATGTCAGCAAGACATCACACTCATAAAGTTGATTGGGAGACAGTAGAAAGATGATTAACTTATCATTCAGGAATAACTCAACTTTTATTTGTATGATAGTTTTAAAATGATGTAATAATTTGTGCAGCAGCGATACTAATAAATAGAAATTATTCAGGAATAAAATTTACCTCGGTAAGCAATTAAATATATTTTTTTCATGCCCGATGAGCAGGAATTCATATCGGTAATCAACCAGCACCAAAAGATCATTCATAAGGTTTGTGCTGTTTATATGGATACACCAACCGACAGAGAAGACCTGTTTCAGGAGATCACTTTGCAGGCATGGAAATCGTTTGCAACATTCAGAGGCGAAGCACAATTTTCAACATGGTTATACCGCGTTGCACTGAATACGGCCATTACATTTTTCAGGAAGGAGAAGAAACAACCGCAAATTTTTAATACAGAAATATTTCCTGAATTAACCGAACAAAGAAATACCGATGAAGAACAACTTGCAGCCATGTATAAAGCCATTGGTGAATTGTCGAATATCGATAAGGCTTTGGTGATGCTGTATATCGAGGATTACAGTTACCAGGAGATCGGCGATATGATGGGCATCTCTCCCAACAATGTTGCCGTTAAAATGATACGGATCAAAACAAAATTGAAAGATGCTGCTAAAAAATATTATCAGTTCTAAAAATAAAAATTATGGAATTAGACGAACTGAAAAATGAATTGAATAAAAAGTTTGCCGCCGATAAAAATAAATCTGCAGCCGATATTGCCGCGTTGCTGAAGAAGCAAACGGTCTCTGTTGTTCGTAAACTGCAGCGAAGTTTATGGTTCGATCTGCTGGCAAATATTTTAGTGCTCTTCTTATTTATCTGGCAGGGTTTGTATAATGCCAGCTGGGCATTGCGTGTTTATTTTTCATCTTTTATAGTTTTATCTGTTGCTGCATTAATTGTATTGATCTATCTGATCAGAAAAATAAATGCACTGAACAATACCATTCTGCCTGTTAAACAAAATCTCGAAAGTATTTATACCATCGTCAGGGAATATAAAACAAGATGTTTTCAGTTAACGATGCTGCTGATCCCGTTTTGTATCGCATTTATTTTTGTGCTGGCTTATGTTGAAAATAAAAGCGGTCACCAGTTTGATGACCTGATAGATAAATTGAATGACCGTGCATGGATCTTGTATACTGCAATTGTTGTGTATGTTTCGATGATAACGATCGGCATTTATTATTTTACCAAATGGTGGTTAAAAAAATTATACGGAAAATATTTGGATCAGTTAAAGTTACTGATCGCTGAGCTGGAAGAAAACAGTTACTGATAAAATACAGATTTTATACATGAATTTAAATCTGTATTGGATATATTTGAATGACCCGTCTCTGTAATCTTTTTAAACATTACAAACGACGGGTCATTGTATAACAAAAAGTACGGATTGCCTGCATTTGCTAATTTCTTTTCGAAAGAATATTCAGCATCGAATAGTTGTGCTACCATTTTAAGGACACAGCTGTAGCGGATATTGAATCGCTCAGGCATAGGATAATCGCAGGTTTTTACTAAGAATACTTGGATAAGATTTTTTGCAGAATATTGGATAAGTGATGAGTAAATTTAAACAAGAACTTTGTTGAAAAAAATAAGATACCGTTTTTTAAATCGTATTTTAATGTGAAGAACCAAGTTTCAGTTTCTTTTAATCGGTTTTTAAATTAGTATCTGAATTGTTCAATAAAAAAAGCCTGTATCAATAAATGAATACAGGCTTTATATCTTTTTTCAAAAAATAATTATCTCAAATAACCCAATATCTTCAGCATGCTTTGTGCAGTTTGTTCTTTGGCATACACCCAATCTATCAGTTTTCCGTTTTTATCATATTCAACAATAATATGTTTAGGCGAAGGAATTAAACAATGTTTGATACCGCCATATCCGCTGATCTGGTCCTGATAAGCACCGGTATGAAAAAATCCCACATACAATGGTTCTTTATTGACCGGATCGCTGCCATTGCCTGCATTTGCGATCTTGGGCAGGAACACTTCATTGATATGTTCCTCACTATCGTAATAATCGTGGCTGTCGCAGGTAATGCCGCCCAGCACCACACGATGATATTCATTCTCCCATTTATTTACAGGCAGCATCAAAAACTTTTCTCCAATGCCCCATGTATCAGGCAATGTTGTGATGAAAGATGAATCGATCATGTACCAGCACTCACGGTCGTTTTGATTTTTTTGTCCGGTAACACTGTAAATATGTGCCATGCTTTCACCAACGGTAAAACTTCCAAACTCGGTATAAATATTGGGCATCGGCACTTTTGCTTTCTTGCATGCCTTTTTAATATTGCTCACAATTTCATTGATCATGAACTGATAATCGTATTCGAATCCCAATGAATGCTTGATAGGAAATCCACCGCCGATATTAATGGAATCCAATTCGGGGCAAATCTTTTTTAACTGGCAATAAAGATTGATCACTTTATTCAATTCGCTCCAGTAATAAATATCATCTTTGATTCCTTTGTTCAAAAAGATGTGCAACATCTTTAATTGAAATTTATCTTCATACCCTTCTATCTCATCAACATAAAATTCTAAAATATCTTTTGCTCTGAAACCAAGTCTGGATGTATAAAAAGGAAAAGTAGGTTCTTCTTCTGCAGCCACACGAATGCCTAACTTAAAAGGCACTTTCGCATTTCTTTTGTAAGCTTTCAGTTCATCTTTATTATCAAGGATCGGGATCACATTTTTAAAACCGGTATTAATTAATTTGGTGATCCTTGTAGTATAAGATCTTTGTTTATATCCGTTGCAGATAATAAAAATATCTTTATTTATTTTTCTTCTTTCGTACAAACGGTTGATGATCTCAATATCGTAAGCGAAAGAAGTTTCCAGATGAACATCGTGTTTCAAAGCTTCTTCCACTACAAAACTAAAATGCGAACTCTTGGTACAATAGCAATAAAAATATTTGCCTTCGTACTTGTGTTTTTTCATGGCATCGGCAAACATCTTCTTTGCTTTTTTTATCTGCATACCGATCTTCGGTAAATAGGTCAGCTTCATTGGCGTACCGTATTTATCGATCAGGGCTTTCAGATCAAGACCATTAAATTCCAAGTAACCATCATCGTTAACTTCAAATCCTTCCTGCGGAAAATGAAAGGTTTGATTGACAAGCGAGGTGTAGCTGTTGTTCATTCAAGAACACATTTAGTGGGTTAATAAAATTTGAAACTGCTAACAAAAATAACTGTTTGTTCAATGCATAAAATAAAAAAATCGGAGCTGTTCACTCCGACTTTCATTTATAAACTTTTTTCAATAAATTTATTTTACAGAATCCACAAGTGCTTTAAAGCTCTCAGGATTATTCATAGCTAAATCAGCCAATACTTTTCTGTTCAATTCAATTCCTTTTGCATTTAATTTATTGATGAATTCGCTGTAGGTCAATCCTTCTGCTCTCACTGCTGCATTGATACGAACGATCCACAACTGGCGGTATTCTCTTTTCTTTAATTTACGACCAACGTAACTGTAGGTCAAACCTTTTTCAACAATATTTTTGGCAACAGTATAAACATTCTTACGTTTACCATAATAACCTTTGGCTTGCTCAAGAACTCTTTTTCTTCTTGCTCTCGATGCAACTGCATTTTTTGAACGTGGCATAATGAATTATTTTAGATTTACAATTTTGGATTTATGATTTTCCAAAACGAAATGATGATTAATTTAAACTTGAAATCTTGTCACTTGAACCTTGATCCTTGTTACTTGAACCTTGAAACTTGAAACTTGATTCTTGTTTCTTCTCCAATTATTTCAAACGCAATAAACGCTGAACGAAATCTTTGTTAGGTGCACCAACAATACCTTTCATGCGCATGTTACGTTTGCGTTTCTTGGTTTTTTTGGTTAAGATGTGACGTTTGAATGCTTTTTGGAAGGTGATTTCTCCGGTACCGGTCACCTTAAAGCGCTTTTTTGCGCTTGAGTTTGTTTTTACTTTTGGCATAAATAATCTTGATAAGATTACACCCTGCTGGCGGTATTCACAGGAATACACTTGTTGAGCCTTACGGGAAATATCCGATTTTTTCGGGCTGCAAAGATAAGGGCTAAGGATTAATTAGCAAGACTCTGAGCAAAGTTTTTTATGTAGCCGGCAGCAGCAATCCTATTTGGCTTTACCGGCGTCGCACTCTTCAGCGTTCTGTACTCTGCTCAAATCAGTTAGTTATCTGATAATAGTTACAGAACCGCTTAATGGCTTGGCGGCAGCATTTGTTTTAATAATATAGTAATATGTTGCAACAGGCAATGGCTGTCCGTTTAATGTGCCATCCCAGGGTTTCGAATATCCGGTAGAAAGAAACACTTCCTGTCCATACCTGTTAAATATCTGCACAATGCAGGAAGGATAATTTTGTAAGAAAGCAATTTCCCATGTATCGTTAATACCATCTCCGTTAGGTGTAATTGCATTGGGCACATATAATTTTTCTACTTTCACAATGGTGCTTTGTGAAACAGAACAACCGGAAGCACCTGTTAAGAATAAAGTATAAGTAATATCATTGGGTGTTTGTGTAACCGGATAAGGATCTGTAGCACTGCTCAGATAAGTGCCGGGCACCCACAGGAATTTTAAATTTGTTCCGTAATAATAATACGAATCGATTTTCAGTCCCTCGCCCTTTATCATATAATACGTACTCTTCAGATCCAAAACAGGATAAGGGCTTACAACAATTGGTTTTATTTTTTTGTCACTGACGCAAGCTTGTTGATTATAGAAGTACAAACTGATATTGAATGTGCCTGAATCAACAAATGTTTTAGCCGGATTTTGTAATGATGAAGTATTTCCATTTGCCAGATCCCAAAACCAATTTGTTGCAGTGTTATCATTACTTTGATTTACAAACTGAACTGAATCATTTACA
>JAGWPQ010000403.1 GCA_028877045.1 Bacteroidota bacterium
GGATATTTTAATTCCCGTTGCACCTGCATTATTTGTAGTAGCAGTAGGCGTTTGGAGAAATGTTTGTCCGTTGGCAACCACCAATTTATTACCACGCCATTTAAGTTTATCGAAAAGAAAAAAATTAAGCACAACGCAATTAGGAAAATTAAATTTAATTGCCGTCATCGCTTTATATATTATTGTTCCGTTGCGACATGCGTTGTTTAATCATAATGGTTTGGCAACAGGAATAATAATTATTTCGATGGCAGTGATTGGTGTAACACTTGGTTTTTTTTATGAATGGAAAAGTGCATGGTGTTCGGGTTTATGTCCGGTTCATCCCGTAGAAAAATTATATGGCGGCAATGTTTTTATGTCGATGCCCAATGCAAATTGTAATCAGTGTGCGAATTGTGTGATCCCTTGCCCCGACTCAACTCCAAACATGAATCCAAAAATTTCTGCAAAAACAATTTATCATAAAATAAGCGGGATATTAGTTGTGGGCGGATTACCGGGTTTTATCTGGGGATGGTTTCATGTGCCCGATGAAAATAAAATAACAACACTCACTACATTTTTCAGCGTCTATCAAATTCCATTGATCGGTTTGGCTGTAACGCTTACTGCCTACATAATTATATCAAATATCATTGCTGCAAAATACGAACGCAGATTGATCAGCATTTTTGCCGCATCAGGTGTGTCTTGTTATTACTGGTACAGGATACCTGAGTTATTTGGTTTTGGGAAATTTGCCGACGACGGATTATTAATAAGTCTTAAAAACATTCTGCCCGCATGGTCTATTTTCGCTATGATCATTTGTACAACAGCTTTCTTTTTTTACTGGCTAGTGATCCGCGAAAGAAATAACAGGAGCTGGGTTGTACGGCCACAATTTGTTAGTAAAGAAGAAAAATTGAAAGCAAATCTGCCGGCTTAATAATTATTACAGGTTCAGATTTCGTTTTCTCAAAAAATCAATTATCTTTTCAGCTTGGAAAAGTTGCTGGATAATTGATTTTATTTTCAGTTTTCCTGTTTGTGAACCTATTTAATAAACCGATTGCCATGCAAAACTGGAGAATTAAACTTTCCCTGTTTTTGAACTATTTTGTTTTTGCCATTCTGTTAAACAGTGTGGGCACTGTTATTTTACAAGTTCAAAATAATTTTGGCGTAAATGCAAGCAGGGCGGCTATTTTAGAGCCATGTAAAGATCTAAGCATTGCCATTGTTTCATTTTTGGTTTCATCCTACATTGCCAGGATAGGTTATAAAAGAGCCATGCTGATCGCTTTGGCATTTGTAAGCACGGCAAGTTTCATCATGCCGTTTACGGCAAGTTTTGTTTCATCCATGTTATTGTTTGCTGCCGTTGGTTCAAGCTTTGCATTAATCAAAATGTCGGTGTATAGCACCATTGGTTTAATTACAAAAGATGAAAAAGAACATATCAGCCTAATGAATTTCATAGAATCTTTTTTTATGATTGGTGTGCTGACAGGATATTTTATTTTCAGTTCGTTTGTTGATAATAATAATCCACAGTCAACTGCATGGCTGAAAGTTTATTATTTATTAGGCGGCATTTCAGTTTTGGCATTTTTATTATTGTGGAGTGCTCCGTTAGATGAATCTTCTGCAAAAAAAACATTAGACAAATCGCTGCTGCATGATCTCAGGAACATGCTTAAATTATTGATCTCGCCCATTGTGCTCATTTTTATTTTCTGCGCATTTTTTTATGTGTTGATCGAACAAAGCATCATGAGTTGGTTACCCACTTTTAATAATAAAGTATTGTTATTACCTGCGGCATTAAGTATTCAGATGTCGAGCATTCTGGCAGGATCAACTGCTGCGGGCAGATTTTTAGCCGGCTTGGTCTTAAAGAAATTAAATTGGTTCCTTGTGTTGATATGTTGTCTGATATTGGCTGCTGCATTGGTTTTGGTGGCAATTCCGTTGGCACAAAAAACAACGGGCCATGCCATTACCGGTTGGAGTACCGCTCCCATTGCTGCATTTATTTTTCCATTGATCGGTTTATTGATCGCACCCATTTATCCTGCCATTAATTCCGTTATCCTAAGCACATTGCCGGTGCAGAAACACGGAGCCATGTCGGGACTAATAATAATTTTTTCAGCATTAGGAGGTACAACAGGATCGATCATTACAGGAAATATTTTTCAGCATTACAATGGGCAAACAGCTTTTTATTTTTCATTGATCCCAATGGCGATACTTGTAATTTGTTTAACTATTTTTAAACGCCTGCAACCCCAATTAAAATCTTCCGAATAAATAAGTTCATTCGTTTATGATGACAAAAACGTTTTTTATTGAGAGTTTGAATGAACTGTATATCGATGTTCAGTCAAAAGAAATTTTTCATGATTCAAAATATTTCGTGGATTGCATCCCGAAATTTTCTGTTGATGATATCTTAAAAAAATATTCATCAGATAAAAACAAAGAAAATTTCGATCTGAAATTATTTGTTGCTGAGAATTTTTCATTCCCTGCTGAAATTGATACGCATTACAATTCTTCGGGTAAAACAATTCAGCAACATATCGAACAATTATGGACCGTGCTGAAACGTAAGCCTGATGCGCAGTCCGGCACATTGATTCCGTTGCTGAATTCTTATATCGTTCCCGGCGGAAGGTTTCGTGAAGTATATTATTGGGATACTTATTTTACCATGTTGGGCCTGCAAATTTCAAAGCGAATTGATCTGATTGAAAACATGGTTGAAAATTTTGCTCATTTGATCCATGAGATCGGATTCATTCCAAACGGTAACAGAACTTATTATCTTGGCCGTTCGCAACCACCGTTCTTTTCCTTAATGGTAAAATTATTGAGCGAAGAAAAAGGCGAAAATATTTTATTGAAATATGCCAATGCTTTAGAAAAAGAATATCAATTCTGGATGGATGGAAAAGATAAACTCACAGCAATAAATAATAGATTCAGAAGAGTTGTTTTGTTACCCGATGGTTCTGTTTTAAACAGGTATTGGGATGATCATGATACACCAAGACCTGAAGCATATGCCGAAGATGTAGAAATAGCAAAGCTTGCAAATACTGATACAGCAAAGGTTTACAGAGATATTCGTGCAGCAGCTGAATCGGGTTGGGATTTCAGCAGCCGCTGGTTTAAAGAACCAAATAAAATGCAAACCATTCAAACAACCGAACTAATTCCTGTTGACCTGAATTGTTTGATGCTTCATCTCGAAGAAACTTTATTACAAATCTTCGAATTTAAAAATGATGAAATAAAAATCAATTCATTCAAAGAAAAAATAGATCAAAGAAAAAAATCCATCCAAACTTTTTGCTGGAATGAAACTGCCGGATTTTATTTCGATTATCATTTTCTTGAAAAAAAGCAAACCCTGCATTATAATCTGGCAGCAGCTTATCCATTATTTTTTTCTGTTGCAACACAGGAACAATCAAATAAAGTTGCTGCAATTATTGAAGAAGAATTTCTGCAGAGTGGCGGCGTTATAACAACCATTCAAACCACAGGACAACAATGGGATGCACCTAATGGTTGGGCGCCTTTGCAATGGATTACATATAAAGGTTTGAAAAATTACAATCATCTTTCATTAGCAAAAAAAATAAAAGATAATTGGATACATGCAAATGAAAAAGTTTATGCAGCAACGGGCAAAATGATGGAGAAATACAATGTGATGGACACCAACACAAAAGCCGGCGGTGGTGAATATCCCAATCAGGATGGCTTTGGCTGGACAAATGCCGTTTATTTAAAATTGCTGAATGAATGATAACTTTATAATTCAACTTAATTGTTGCGATGCCATTTTCTATTATACAAACTACTAACGAAGAAACCCTGAAAGCCTGTGCTGCATTGATGTGTGCGACAGATCCATGGATAACATTACAAAGAAATTTTGAGGATTGTTTGGCATCTACCCAAGGCGGTTTCAAAGAAATTTATATCGCAACCGAAGAAAATAAGCTGCTTGGTTTTATCATTTTACAAATGGCCGGAACATTTAAAGGATATATTCAATCCATCTGTGTTGCACCCCAAGCAAGAGGAAAAGGAGTTGGTACTGCTTTAATAAAATTTGCCGAAGAAAGAATTTTCAACATATCGCCGAATGTTTTTATGTGCGTTTCATCATTCAATACAGGTGCAGCAAAACTATATGAACAATTGGGTTATGAAAGAATTGGTGAACTGAAAGATTTTATTCTGAATGGATATTCAGAGATCCTGCTGCGAAAAACCATCGGCACTTTATCAGCGTTTAAAAGAAAAGAATAATGCAACAGAACAGTACTTTAAAAAAATTATCAGAAATTTTAAACCTCAGCATCTCAACAGTATCGAGGGCATTAAAAGATCATCCCGATATTTCTGAAAAAACAAAAACGAAAGTAAAAGAACTTGCAGAAGCATTAGATTATGAGCCCAACTCCTATGCC
>JAGWPQ010000404.1 GCA_028877045.1 Bacteroidota bacterium
CATCATATCATGCCTACAAAAAAAATTTGCCGCTTTCAAAACAATTTGTATTTTGTTTTTATCGGTTGATTGTCGATGAAATGACCATTTCATTAACCAAAAAATCAACTGCAATGAAAACACTACTTCTACTCCAATTCTATCGTTTTTGTTTATTGGTATTATTGATTATTCTTTTGGCATTCTCAGGAATCATTATCACCGAAATTAATTTCGGGTTTCATCAAATGCCTGTAAGTTTTACAAGTGCGATGGTGATCTCTATTTTCCTGATCCCTGCTGTTCTGTTGATCATTGGTGCCATTCAATTTTTCAGAAATCAGATCATAAAGCTCAGAGAGAAGATCCGCCAAAATGAATGTACTCCTGTTATTGTGCAAAATGAATGTTCTCTTGTTATTCAATAAAAATTTATTGGGGAATGGATGTTTCTGCAAGACTGCCTAAAGATGATTAACGTTAGTTAATACAAAACTTGTATTGCGATGTTGCTTCAATTCTCAGAAACCCATATTTATTTTTAAGAAAAGCATTTTACCTTTTATATTATTTTGTTTACCGATTTTTGAAATTGTCATTACTTTCATTTTCTATTTTCAATTTTAAACCTAACAAATATGTTTATCAAACAAAGAAAGAAAGTAATGGTAATTACTGTCATCACGGCCGTTTCAGCAATGATGGTATTATCGTTCAAACCAATCGATCAGCAAGAAGAGCCCAAGAAATTAAAGAACATCAAGGTATTTCCTTCAACAGCAACTTTTAAAGAAGTAGATAAAGCAATGGATGTTATTAAAGTAGATCTGGGTGTTCATTGCGATTACTGCCATGCTCATTCAAAAGATAACCCACGAAAAATGGATATGGCCAGTGATGAAAATCCAAAGAAGGATATTGCCCGGGATATGATGCGGATGACTGAAGAAATGAATAAAAAATTTATCAGCCAAATACCGCATGCCGATACCACCAAAGTGCAGATGATAACTTGCAATACCTGTCATCGTGGTGCACCAAAACCTTTTGGCCAGCCACCGATATATCCAAAATGGCCGGGAAACCCACCACCGCCACCTCCGCCACATGCTAAATAATTGAGAAGCACCGCTATAGTTTTTCGGTTGAATAATTTTGTTTGCATTTGCTTGCAGCAGTATTATTCAACCGATTTTTTTATGCACTCGTGCGGTCAAATATGTTCAAAGCTACTCTCTGCAAACGTTTGCTGTCCTGATTAAAGTCCTTTATGAAGAAATTAACAAACACTGTAAACATAATTAAGCACTTATAATAACCTGCATATACGTAAATTTATTTTTTACGGAGGGAGTTAATGTGTTCGAAATACACATTAATTCTGTATTTTAGCATTCTTAAAAATTTGTCAATTGGCTAACGATAAACTTGCTGCTAGAGATTTGCAGAATAAATCCCTGTCTGCACATTCATCTTCAAAGAAAAAAAACGACGTTTCTGTACAAGAAACAAAAGTTAATGCAAGTGCTGATGATCAGACAAAAGCTAATGGCATTAAAGCATCGGCAAAAGCGAATAATAAAAAATTAAATACGAATAACGTGGCGCTTAAAATTACATTTCAGCTCAAGTACAGAACACAGTATGGCCAGAATTTATACATTACCGGCAATCATCCATTGCTGGGAAATGGAAATACGGATAACGCTTTGCCATTAAAATATTTGAATGAAGAATTATGGAGCGCATCGATAGAAATTGACAAAACGATTGATGCTAACATCACATACAATTATATTTTACGAAATGCCGATGGCACATTCAGTTACGATTGGGGCACTGATAAAACATTCAATCCTTCAGCCATCCGTGCCGATGAAATTTTAATGCTGGATTCATGGAACTATGCAGGCTACTACGAAAATGCTTTTTATTCAGAAGCCTTTAAAAATGTGTTGCTTAAGCCTGATCATACAAAAGTAAAAACAACCCAGCCCGAAACCTTCACTCACATCTTTAAGATAAAAGCGCCTTTGCTTACCAAAGGACAAACAGTTTTTATTTCAGGAAGTGCAAATGCTTTGCACGAATGGGATAAAGAAAAAATTATTCTGATGAGCAGGGGAGAGGGAGATGATTTTTATGAGGCAAAATTAGATCTCAGCAACGAAATGTTCCCGGTGGCATACAAATACGGTGTGTATGATACACAGAAGAAAAAAATAATTCGTTACGAAGAAGGCAATAACCGATTGCTGTATAATTTCCTCACAGGAAATAAAGTAACGGTGTTGAATGATGGCTTTGCGATCTTGCCAAATAACACCTGGAAAGGTACCGGAGTTGCCATTCCTGTTTTTAGTTTACGGTCAGAAAAAAGTTTTGGTGTTGGTGAATTCTCCGATCTGAAATTATTGGTTGACTGGGCCAGGCAAACCGGATTGAAATTAATTCAGATCCTGCCCATTAACGATACCACTGCAACCCATACATGGCAAGACTCTTATCCTTATGCGGCTATTTCTGCATTTGCTTTGCATCCTATTTATCTCGATCTGAGCAAAGTTGCGAGTGAAGAAAATAAAGGTCTATTACTTGCATTAGAAGACGAAAGAATACAATTAAACGCATTAGATGCTGTTGATTACGAAACGGTATTAAATGCCAAAATAAAATTCATCAAACAGGTTTACCCTTCACAAAAAGATAAAACCTTTGCTTCAGCATCGTATAAAAAATACTTCGAAACAAATAAACATTGGTTAACACCTTATGCTGTTTTTTGTTATCTGAGAGATCAAAACGGTACATCCGATTTTAATCAATGGAAAGCGTACAAAAACTATAAGGCCGAAGATATCGCTGAATTGGCTTCTGAAAGATCTGATGCATACAACGATATTGCCATCAACTATTTTATACAATATCATTTGCATTTGCAATTAAAAGAAGCGAATGAATATGCACATCAAAATGGTATTGTTCTGAAAGGCGATATTGCTATTGGTATTTATCGCTTTGGTGCCGATGCATGGCAACAAATAGATCTGTTCAATATGAATGTGCAGGCCGGTGCACCACCCGATGATTTTGCTGTGAAAGGGCAGAACTGGGGCTTTCCGACATACAATTGGCAACG
>JAGWPQ010000405.1 GCA_028877045.1 Bacteroidota bacterium
ACGGATACCTTTTCCGTTTTTTGGTTCAATGCCTGCAGCTTTTTCCATTACCACATCGGCATACATCATTACCAAACGGCGGTAAGCATCGTATGCAAATCTTGCATCGCCCGATTGTTTGATCAAACCTTCAATGGTATTTTCATTCAATCCAACATTCAATACGGTGTCCATCATGCCGGGCATGCTGCGTCGTGCACCGGAACGAACCGATAATAACAACGGATTATTTACATCACCGAATTTTTTACCTGTGATTTTTTCTACAGATTGTAATGCGGTTTCTAACTGTGTTTTTAAAACAGCAGGATAAGTGTGTTTATGATCGTAATAATAAGTACAGACTTCTGTTGAAATGGTAAAGCCCGGGGGAACGGGTAATCTTAATTTTGGGTGACCGGCCATTTCGGCAAGGTTGGCACCTTTACCACCCAATAAATTTTTCATCGATTCATTGCCATCGGCTTTGCCTGCTCCGAAGAAGTAAACATATTTTTTGGAAGCAATCTTTTGTTTTGACATAATAATATTTTTTTTGGTGCGCCAAAATTATAGTGGTATAACAGTGATTGATATGATATTTGTCATAGGAACTGATGCAATTCATCACATTATTAAATCCAAAAAAAGCTGTATTTATATATCATCCAATTTTTTTAGCTAAAAAATACTAAAAAAATTAGTGTTGGTAATGTTTTTTCTACTATCTTTAATCTCTGATTAATTTTGAAATAAAATAGAAATGTATGAGTAACGCAGAAAAAATGAAAGCGCTAAAGCTTACAATGGACAAGATAGATAAGGATTACGGCAAAGGAAGTGTGATGCTGATGAATGAAAAAAGTACCGAACCAATGGAAGTGATTTCTACGGGTTCGATTGGTTTGGATATTGCATTGGGCGTTGGCGGCATTCCGAGGGGAAGAGTTGTTGAAATATACGGTCCTGAATCTTCGGGTAAAACAACTATCGCTACCCATATCATTGCCGAAGCGCAAAAGAAAGGCGGCATGTGCGCCATCATTGATGCAGAACATGCATTCGACAGTAACTATGCGCAAAAATTGGGTGTTGATGTTGACAATCTTTTGATCTCTCAACCCGATTATGGCGAACAGGCATTGGAAATTGCCGACCGTTTAATTTTATCAGGCGCACTGGATGTGGTGGTGATTGATTCGGTGGCTGCATTGGTTCCCAAAAGCGAATTGGAAGGCGAAATGGGCGACAGCAAAATGGGATTGCATGCCAGATTAATGAGTCAGGCTTTGCGTAAATTAACTGCCACCATCAGCAAAACAAATACCATCTGTATTTTCATCAATCAACTGCGCGAAAAGATTGGTGTAATGTTTGGCAACCCTGAAACAACAACCGGCGGTAATGCTTTGAAATTTTATGCATCGGTTCGTTTAGACATCCGCCGCCAGGCACAAATAAAAGATGGCGATGAAGCGATAGGCAACCGCGTAAAAGTAAAAGTGGTGAAAAATAAAGTGGCGC
>JAGWPQ010000406.1 GCA_028877045.1 Bacteroidota bacterium
GAATAATCTATTTCAGGTAATTCAATCGACCAGAAACCAAGGTTCTGTCTTACTTCTTTCACCAACGGACCAATGAAGGCAATTGTTTTTGTATCTTTTGCAAGAGGTAATAAATTATTTTGGTTCTTCAGCAGCACGATACTTTTTTCTGCAATTGATCTGGCAATTTTTGAATGCTCGGGGTTATTCATTTCTTTTTGTTCTCTTGCAGCATTAGAAAATTTGAATGGATCATCAAACAAACCCAATTCGAATTTCTTCTGTAAAATTCTTTTTACTGCATCATCAATTAATTCGATAGAAACTTTTTTATCCTTCACCAATTGAGCCAAATTATTTTTATAGCAACGGCTTTCCATATCCATATCGCTTCCTGCGGTGATGGCACTGAGTGCAGCTTCATAACTATTTTTAACATTGCCATGATTGATCATCTCGCCAATCGATCCCCAATCGCTCACTACAAATCCTTTAAAATTCCATTTGCCTTTTAAAATATCGCGTTGCAAATATTTATTTCCTGTTGCAGGAATACCGTTCAAATCGTTGAATGAATTCATGAATGTTGCAGCACCTGCTTCGGCAGCAGCTTTGAAAGGTTGCAAATAAACTTCCCACAATAATCGGTTACTCATGTCAACCGAATTATAATCTCTTCCACCAATAGCAGCGCCATACGCAGCAAAATGTTTGGCACATGCCATCACCGCATCTACATCGCCTAATTTATTTCCCTGAAAACCTTTTACCCTTGCTTTTGCAATTAAAGAACCGAGATAAGGATCTTCGCCTGCGCCTTCCATCACACGGCCCCAACGCGGATCACGGGCAATATCCACCATCGGCGCAAACGTCCAGTGGATACCGCTTGCAGCCGCTTCGGTTGCAGCAATGCGTGCTGATAATTGTATCGCATCCAAATCCCAGCTTGCTGCTTCGGCCAACGGAATCGGGAATGTTGTTTTATATCCGTGAATAACATCCTGTCCAAATAATAGTGGAATTTTTAATCTCGATTGCATGGCAATTTTTTGCCAACTTGTTGTTCGCGCAGTGCCCATACAATTTAATAAAGAACCAACCTGACCTTTACGAATTTGATTGGCTTTGTCGTTATCAACTGTTACAGGGCCGGTAGCCGTCCAATCATCGTTGTATTGATTTAACTGACCAATTTTTTCTTCGAGTGTCATCAACCTCAAAACAGAATCTACTTTTTGTTTGATCGATTTTGTTTGTGCAATCGATGATTGAAATTGCATTGCAAACAAGATCAGTAAACAGAATCGGAAAGTGCATTTAAATTTCATGGAAGCATTAATTTATGATCAAAAACAATGTTTATATAGTTTCTAAAAGTATGAAATTAAAAAATAAAGCCCCGAAAATTCAGGGCTTTCAAAATATAGAAATAACAGAGTATCTTATTTTATGTAATAGGTAGTTTAACCATCAACTCGCAGCCGCTTTGATAAGAGGATTTAATTTCGCAGTAACCGCCATAAATTTCGGCACGGTTTCTTATGTTTTGTAACCCGATACCGTTTGTCTTTGATTTTGGATCGAATCCTTTACCGTTGTCGAATATCCTTAATTCAAGCATATCGTTAAATCTCATACTGATCTGTATTTCGGAAGCATCGGCATGCTTGATTATATTTTGCAACTGTTCCTGCAGAATCCTGTAAAGATTTAATTGCCTGTCGCTGTCAAGATTTGCATCATCAATTTTATCGAAATGAGTTATTACTTTAAAATTGTTTCCCTTATTAATACTTTTTACTAATTGCTGAATAGATAAAATAAAATTATCGCTTTTAAATTTCGACGGTGCAAGCTGATGAGACAAATTCCTTATTTCATCAATCGAATTGCGAATATCTTCGATAGCATCTTTTAAACGGGCATTATCTTTATCTGTATTGCCTTTTACCGTAGATAAAGAAAATAGTGACCCAACTAATATCTGTGCGATATTATCGTGCAGCTCTCTTCCTATAAAATACTTCTCATTTTCCTGTGCCTGAATAGTTGCCTTCTTAATATTTTGCTCATACTTTTTGTTTTCGGTAATATCCCTTTTAATAGCAATCCAATGCGTTGTTACGCCTTCGTGATTTTTAACAGGGGATATCGCAACACTTGACCAAAACTCTTCCCCATTCTTTTTATAATTAATTAATTCAACCCTGCATGGCAAATTATTTTCCAAGGCATTACGCAAACGTTTCAATTCGTTTCTGTCGGTATTGATACCTTGCAGAATGCGTGGATTTTTTCCAAGAATTTCTTCTCTTTTATAGCCGGTCATTTTTAAATATGCATCATTAACAAAAATGATGGTTGGTCCGGGTAATTCAATCGTATTCGCTTCTGTAATAACAATGGCATCAGTGGTATTGGTAATAGCAGTTTCCAATAATTTAAGATGTTCTACTTCCAATTTTCTTTTAGTCGTATCTTTTACAATTGTTAAAAGTCCCTTACGATCACCATTCGTTTCAAATAAAGGAACTTTAGTTATTTCATGAAAATATGTACTACCATCATTAAGTTCACCTGTTGCTTCAAAGACAAAAGTATTTTTCAAAGTCCAGGCTTTCTCATCATACTCTTTAATTCGTTGATGAAGTTTTGCAAACTCAGGTTGCAAGGCCATTAATTCATCATCTGTTTTTCCAAACCAATCAATGTTATGAAGGTTATATCTTTTTTTAGCAAGCCTGTTAGTTTCTACCCATCGGCCATTGCCATCTTTAAACATAACAATGTATGGAATTGATTCAATTAATATTTTCAAACGGGCATTCGATTCGGCTAATATTGTTTCAGTTCTTTTTTGTTCTGTAATATCTCTTGCAATTAATAAAACAGAATTTTTATTATCGAATTTTATTGGAATTCCTTTTACTTCAACATCTATAAAACTACCATCTAAACAAATAAATTTTTCTTCTGCATAAGGTAACGAAACATGATCCTTTTCTGTCTTTTTAATTCTTGTTTTTACTGAATCAACATAATCCTTATGCACAAATTGCATGACCGGCTTACCAATAACCTCTTCACTTGTTGATGCTTTAATTAATTCAAGGCCTTTTTTATTGATGAAAGAAATTTTGCCACCTGTATGAACTGCAATGATATCGGGTGCATTATCAACCATTTTAAAAAAGTCTTCTTTACTCGACTCTAATTTGTCTTTAGCTTTTTGATGTATTGTAATATCACGAACAATAATACCGATGCCAATAATATTTTCATCTTTATTTCGCAATGGCTGTAAAATAACCCTATAAAAACTTTCATTACCATCAGGCTTGGTCATCAACGTAGTTGATTCAACCGCTGATTTTGTTTTATAAACTTCAGCAATGAGTTGCTGCCATTGTTTTGTAAGTTCTTCAGAAAATCCTACCTCAGTATATGCTTTACCAATAATCTCATCCTCATTTAAATTCATTGCATGACAAAGCGTATTGTTTACGTTTGTATAACGCCCCGATTTATCGATCGAAAAAATAAAATCCGGGTTATTATTAATTATGAAATCATTCCACTCATTGTCAATTTCCATAGATTTATATTTCGTCTATTAAAAAAGTATCAACACTTCTTGTAACAAATAATCTGATATAATTGTTTATCTGATTGATGAAAAATCAAATTTACACTACCTCAATACCAAAAAAATGACATCTGTCAGTTATCTGAATTAAAGAATGAATGGAAGAATAAGCGAAACGCTTATAACAAATATGAAAGCCTTTAATAAATTTTTATGCAACCAATTAATCAGCTTTAATAAAAACTAATTTTGTTGATGTTTTAATGATCTCTTCTTTATTCAATTTCATTTTTCTGAATTCGCCTTTAACATACATCTCGGCCTGATCTTTATAATGTTTGCTGAATGGATTTCCCGATTCGCCGGTAGGCAAAATACTAACACTGTTTTCTACATTCGAAAAATCGATCACTCTTCTTGTTGATGGCCCGGCAAGAACATGGTAATCGCTGTTTGCAGGAAAATTTGAAATCATGTTATTGATCACTTCATTGGCACCGCTTACCTCAAAAGGCCCAACATTAAAATAATGGCGCAGCATTGCCACTTTTCCCAATGGATGCTGATGTTCCAAACTGCTTACCCTGTTCCATGTCCATGATGAAACATCTGCACCTAATTTATTTTCTAAAAATGAAACTGTTTCTTTAAATGATTTGGTCAAAATATCGGACCTAGTTTCTTTAATATTTTTTGTGGTAACATCATCCCACCAAACAGATTTATCGTTCCTTAACTGCAATGCAACTGCCGATTTGATCAAATGTGTATTCAGTAACCGATCAAAATCTTTCTCTCCCATTTCATCTTCATAAGTATTTTTCAAAAACTGATAGATGAATTTATTATACACAGTTGGGGCAACATCTTTCAGGTTGGCAGCGCCATTCCATGAACGTAAAATATCGATTGCTTTTTTCTCATCAGCAGAAAGCTTTGAATAATCAATTACCGAAATAATTTCTTTAATAAGCCCGGGAATAACCGGGTTGGTAATATCTGTCTGCATTTTGCTGATCGATTCTTTATCCCAGTCATTTTTTGGTTCTAATAATTGAACAATTCTTTTGGCCCTGTCTTCGGGAACATAATAACCCGGATATAAAATTCCGGCAATGCTATCGGGTTGGTTATTTGCCGAATAAACATAATTCCATTTGGGATTAACCGCTGAAGGGTTTTGTGAAAAATCTAAATACTCATTAATATCATCATTGCCACTGGCACCATCTAAAATAAAATTTCTGTTGGCATTGCTTTTGGTTTTATACAATTTTCCTGTTGCCCACCATGCAATATTTCCCTTTGCATCACCATACATAACATTCAATCCCGGTGCGGCTATCAAAGCAACTCCTTTTTTAAATTCTTCAATATTATTTGCATGAGATATTTGATAAACTGCTTCCAAAGTTTTAATAGGTTGTTGAGTAAATAACCACGACATGGCCAATGGTTCTTTCTGACTGATGCCTTCGATCAAATCATTCATGATAGGTCCATGTCTGCTGATCCTTACATCAATGACAACATCTTTTTCGTTTTTTACTTTTATTATTTTTTTCACAACTTCATAATCTTTCCAGCCACCAGGTGTTTTGTATTGATTATGATTGGATGGATTATTTTCTTCTTTATAAAAATCAAGATCATCATTTTCAAACATCGTTAACCCGTAAGCATAATTTCGATTGTGACCTAACAACGGAAACGGCACACCCGCCAAATGATAACCATACATTTCATAATCGGGAGTTTGAATATGTGCTTCGTACCAAACAGATGGTTGCGAATAAGCAATATGCGGATCGTTTGCAAAAATCACTTTCCCGTTCTTTGTTTTTTGCGGTGCAACAATCCAACTGTTACTGCCGATGAATGGCGGAATGGGTGATTGATTTAAAATATCTGTTATTGCTTCCGAAATTTCACCGTAATTGCCTGCAGTTTCTTTCGAATTTTTAATTAATGATTTTGTTGGATCGGGAACAACGCCTAAGTCTTTAATATAATCATCACCTAACTTATCGCGTAGCTCAGATAATAATGGATCCGTTTTTTGTCCCATCGCAAAAC
>JAGWPQ010000042.1 GCA_028877045.1 Bacteroidota bacterium
AGTTGAATTGATCAATACCATTGAAGCTGCCAATACTAGTTTTGGTGAGAATGTAATTTTATGCGGCATCACTTTATTGGTGTTGGCCGTACTGAGCGGATTATTTATGTTCCTGATGCGGCAAACGATCATTGTAATGAGCCGCCACATTGAGTTTGATCAGAAGAACGAAATATTTAAACATTACCAGCAACTCGATACTAATTTTTATAAAACACACAGCACTGGCGATCTGATGAACCGCATTACCGAAGATGTAAGCAGGGTTCGTATGTATACAGGTCCTGCCATCATGTACCTGATTAATTTAGCCGCTACCATTGGTTTTAGTTTATTTTTTATGTTCAACGAAAACTGGCGGTTAACATTATATGTGCTTTCGCCGTTGCCCATACTTGCCATCACGATTTATTGGGTAAATACCATCATCCACAAAAAAAGCGAAAGGATCCAGGCATTATTATCCGACCTCACCACAACAGCACAGGAATCTTATTCGGGGATACGTGTAATAAAATCCTTCGTTCAGGAAAAAGCCATGTTTGGCTTTTTTAAAAAGAACAGCGAAGATTATAAACGAAATGCCATTGGCTTGGCAAGGGTAGAAGCCATTTATTTTCCTGCCATGGCTTTGTTGATCGGATTGAGTAATCTATTGACCATTGGCATCGGCGGATGGTATTTGGTTCATCAGCAATACAACGTCACTGCCGGAACCATTACTGAATTTGTGATCTATATTAATATGCTTACGTTTCCGGTAAGTGCAATTGGCTGGACTGCCAGCATGATACAGCGTGCATCGGCATCACAAAAAAGATTGAATGAATTTTTGCAAACAATACCCGAAATAAAGAATAATAATGCAGAACGTTCAGTAAAATTAAACGGCGATATTATTTTCGATCACGTCACTTTCACTTATCCGCACACTGGAATAACTGCTTTGCAGAATTTTAATTTAACGATAAAAGAAGGAGAGAAGATCTTATTGTTGGGACGAACAGGCAGCGGCAAATCGACCATTGCGCAATTATTATTACATTTTTATAATCCGACAAAAGGTAAGATAACCATTGGTGGAAAAGATATTCAAACCATCGCCCTGCAGGAATTAAGAGAGCAGATCAGTTATGTTCCGCAGGATGTTTTTTTATTCAGCGATAGCGTAGAAAGTAATATCAGCTTTGGTTTGCCGGGAGCAACATCGCACGAAACCGTTGAACAGGCAGCATCATTTGCAAGCGTTCACAAAGAAATACTTCGTTTCGATAAACAATACGAGACACTGATAGGAGAGCGTGGCGTTACATTAAGCGGCGGACAAAAACAAAGAATTTCCATTGCACGTGCACTGATAAAAGATCCGGAGATCGTGGTGTTCGATGATTGCTTGAGTGCCGTTGATGCCAAAACAGAAAATGATATTGTAAATAACCTCGATAAGTTTTTGCACAATAAAACTGCTATCATTATTACACACCGCATATTTTCATCTTTTCGTTTTAATAAGATCGTTGTACTCGAAGACGGTATGATCAGCGAAGAAGGGACACACGAAAAATTATTGGAGCTGAATGGTTACTATGCCGAATTGTATCGTCTGCAATTAACCGAAGCGTCGTCACCTGATACCGAAAATATCATTGCTTAAAAATCAGTAAACTCCTGTTGTAAAATTTTGGCAATTCCAAAACAATCCTATATTTGCTTCACCTTTTATAAAACTAATAGTTCACTAAAATTAAATCAGCTGTGGCGTACGAGAACAACGACAAGAAATTAGAAAGTGTTTACAGTAAAAGAAT
>JAGWPQ010000407.1 GCA_028877045.1 Bacteroidota bacterium
ACCTGTAACAGTATAAGTGATGGCAGAAATTCCTGCGGTAACTGCAGTTACTAAGCCTGTGGAAGAGTTAATAGTAGCCACAGCAGTATTACTGGATGACCAAATCCCACCAGCATCACCATTGCTTGTATAAGTTGTTGTAGCACTCATACATAAAGGACTCGCACCACTGATGGTACCCGCATTGGCATTAGGATTAACCGTAATAGTTTTAGAAGCAGCAACAGGCGCATTACATCCCGCACTGACTGTATACGTGATCGTTGCAGTACCTGCTGCAACAGCAGTTACCAAACCTGATGACGGATCAACTGTAGCCACAGCAGTATTACTGGATGACCAAACCCCACCTGCATCACCATTACTTGAATAAGTTGTTGTTGCAGTAATACACAAAGGACTTGTGCCGCTTACCGTTCCTGCATTGGCATTAGGATTAACCGTAATAGTTTTAGAAGCAGTAACAGGAGCATGACATCCGCTGCTGACAGTATAAGTGATGGTTGCAGTACCAGCTGCAACAGCGGTAACTAAACCTGTTGAAGCGTTTACAGTAGCAATAGCAGTATTACTTGAAGACCAAACTCCACCTGCATCACCGGTGGAAGAATATGTTGCTGTGGAACCCATACATAAAGGACTTGTACCACTGATCGTACCTGCATTGGCATTGGGATTAACAGTGACAGTTTTAGAAGCAGTAACAGGAGCATTACATCCTGAACTGACAGTATAAGTGATGGTTGCAGTACCTGCTGCAACAGCAGTTACTAATCCTGTAGAAGAGTTTACTGTAGCTACAGCAGTATTGCTCGAAGACCAGGCACCACCCGTATCGCCGGTACTTGTATAAGTTGCTGTATCACCAATACACAAAGGACTTGTGCCACTTACTGTACCTGCATTGGCATTAGGTGAAAGGGTAACAGGAAAAGATGCGGTAAGATTAGCACAACTATTTATTTCATTAACTGCTACTGTGCCCGCAGTATTGCCCACTTTTACTGATAAAATATTGGTAGTATCTGATGGTGGCTGTATTGTCCATCCCGCAGGAACTGTCCATTGATAGCTTGCACTGGCCAGTGCAGGTACAGAAAAATTAACTATACCATTGCTGCATACAGTACTAACACCACTTATCGATAATCCGGCACAAACATTCCTTAAAGCAATATAAGCATAAGCAAAATGTAAGTGCGGAACGCAATTATCTGCTTCAAATGTTAAAGTAACAGTTTGCCCACGATACGGCCCCAGATCAAATGTGACTTCTTTCCAGCCTCTGGTCCAGACTGTCTGCTGGCCACTGTTTGGTGAAGGAGTGGAGCTCAATACAAATCCTTCCTGTAAAGCAGCCGCAGTATCTAAAGTATTTGTATGTCCGCTGGTTATGGTTGGAAGATAATAGGAATAGGATGCACAGCTATTCACAGTACCGGATGCAGTTATGGTAGCTTGTAGAAGTGGTTGTTGATTATTGGAATGGCTTCCGTTTTCCAATACCATTGCATACGCATAGGTAACAGTATAAGGCTGAGAGGTTGATCCGGCAGGGACACTGATCAAATAACTTACTCCTCTTACTAAACCACCATTGCTGCTGGTGACATCTGTCGATCCTAATTTTATAGCATAATTATATTGATAACTATTTATGTTAGGGATCGACAAAAATCCGCCAAAAGGATCTGTGGTTGCTGTAGTTAATACATTTATGCCTATGTTAGGGGAGGCTTGCAGGTACTCAGGAATTATTGAAACGCCTGAAGTACTGGGAGCCGTTACAGAATCATATTTTGTTGATGCAAATAATGTTCGGGTTGATGTGTTATTTTGAAAACAACCCGTATAAGCTGCCCAGTGTGTAAGGCTGCTCATGCTGTAATCAATATTAATCGGACAAGCCTGTGTTTGCGATAACAGGTCACCTGTTATCATCAGACTTAATCCAAATAATATTAAAAACTTCAATCGGCTCATTTGCAGGGGGGTAGTTAATCTTGGTTTTTATTAAATGGTTTTAATTGATCAAATAATTATATCGTTGCACTCATCCCGGGTTTTCAGGAAGTTTATATATATCATTTCCTTCATTTTTGGATAATGAACTGATGCGCCTTCGTTAGTTTCAGCAATATTCATAATAGTGTTATGAGGATTGACTAAAGTTATGTTTATTAAATCAAAAAAATAAGCGGAGGCAGGCAAAAATCTCTTATCGGAATCTTGTGTAAAAACCCTTTGAGATCTGTTGTTATATATATTAAACTGTGAGAGAACTACAATATAGCTATACAATATAGCTAATGCCAAAAGCAATAAATGCTGAGCAATTTGGTTCATGAATATTGGATTATCGGATTTTAGGATATATTGAAAAACCGCTACAAGATAATAATTTTTTCAGCTAAAAAAACAAATATTACGCACATAAAAACTACATTTTTTACACTTCGTTTTTTACTACGAGGCTTTGTTTTTTTGGTGACATCTCCGGGTAATGAATGATTACATCAATTATAGAAAATGTACGTAATTAATATTCGGGTAAAAATAGTAAGGCAATAAAAATTGCAACAAGTTATCTTGACTATTATAATTTATTGTATATATGATAAATTGTTATTTTATTTTTTCTCTGGCTTTTTTGATCCCGTAACCTATCCCGCCGGCTATCAATAAACTTAAGCCGCCATCTATCGGTGCAGCGTGTGGGGGAGTAGGTTGTGCTAACAGCGGCAATGCCGGGATCAAAAAACAGATAGTAAGTAATGTTATGTTGATGAGTTTGGTTTTCATTTGTTTAAGGTTTTATTCATTGATAATTTTTTTTGACTATAGACTACTGACTGTAGGCTATTGACTATTGCTTTATCCATTTTTGTGTTTGCAATATTTTACCATCAGCTATCAGTTTTATAAAATAATTGCCTGATAATAAATTTTGCGTTGAAGCATGATTAGCTGTTCCTTTCGTTACCGAATTAAATGTTCCCGATTGTAATATCCTTCCACTGATATCAGTTAATTGCCATATTATTTTTTGATAATCTGAACCGCTGGCAATAGTGATCTGATTATTTGTTGATGGATTATTCAAAAGCAATACTTCATTGATGCCTGTATTGATCTTTGGTTTGTAATTCAATGCCAGACTGAATCTCATTGGAGATGCTGAATTTGCATCCGGAGTAACCAGGAACGGATAGTTTGCTGCATTTGTGCTTATGAGTGTAGTTTGATTAGTGTAAGAGTCTATCAAATACACATCATTGTCATCATATATCGCAGAGAGTAATGAAGTATTGATTGAATAATTTCCTTCGTTCAAGTCCTTTATTCTCAGGTTAATTATTCTTTGTTCTTTATCTTTTGTTTGCAATGCAGATCCATGAAAGATTGAATAGACTGTTCCGTCATGACCAATCACCGATAAGTCGGCGCCAAACGATCTTCCCAAATCATACGCATCATATTTACTGTCAAAATCATCAGTGGCAGGATCAATTCCCCATCTTACCACAACCTCATCATCATAAGTTTCACCCTGTTTTGCTAAGGAGAGTTTGATGATACTTTTGTTTTGTGTGATGGTAGGTTGTAAACCAAATAAACTTGTTCCGGGAGCCGATGAAACTTTATCCGATTCATTGATCGTTATAGAACTGCCCCCTGAAGAATGAATAAAAAAGCTTGCTCCGTTTTCTATTACCGCATCTCCGCCATTTGCACCAATACCCCCTACATGGCTTGCATAAGAACCATTGGGATTATATCGATAGACAGCATTCTCCATACCTCCATTATGTCCTATAATTGATGTCCAACTTATATTTGAAGCAAAAGGATTAGCAATCAAATTCCAACCTTTGTTGGTATTACTGCTGCTGTAACCCAATGTAATGGTTTGATCTCCTGTATTTACCGGACCACTGAAATTAATAGTGGATGTATTGCCGCCAATTGCTAATATGCCTTTATCCGATGTGACCGATCCGCTAGTGAACTGCACCCATCCTGCATTGACAGCACCGGTATTACCATAAGCACCATCATCAGCAGCTTCATTGTATGTGTAGGCATCATAGCCTGAAGTGTAAAAGCCGCTTAATGCTGACTTTAAAATAGATGTTCCGCTTCCGAATGGGAAGCCGATCATTCTCCATTGCTGGCTGCTGCCAATCCATCTTTGCACAGTTGTATTACCGCTTAAATACCCCCCACTGCTGCTGCCCTGTGCAATACTGCCGGTAGCAGTTCCTGAAGTAGATATCAATGTTAAATATCCACCTGTTGTTAATGTACCAGATGTTGGGGTTATAGTACCCGTAATGTTTAAAGTACCACCCAGCGTTACACCCGCAGTATTATTAATAGTTAAGTTTTTAATGGTATTAGTACTGAATGTTGATGTCGGAATGGTTTGTGCCGATGATCCATTCATTTCAATGGTGCCTGCAGTAGCTGTGAAAGTACCGCTATTGCTGATTGTGCCGGCTATTTGCAATACACCTGTTACTGTTAAGGATGCGCTGCTTTGTATCGTTATATTACTAACCGGTTGCGTTCCTGATAACTGAACCGGCATATTGGATGCCCCTGTTGGAATAATTACATTATCAGCAGCTGCAGGTACAACATTGGCACTCCAGTTGCCGGCTGTTGCCCATGCAGAACTTGTTGTGCCAGTCCAGGTATTTACCTGGGTATTGCGCAGAACTGATACAGTACTGGAACTACTATTTGAAACGGATATGTCTAATTTACCGTCTCCATCAATATCGGCTGCAACTATTCCATTGGGTTGAACTCCTGTACTGAAGTCTATCTTTGCAGCAAAACTCAGACTTCCGCTACTACTCTTATTTCTAAAGACTGAAATATTGTTGGCACTTATATTTGATACGGTTATATCGGGTTTCCCATCGCCATCTATATCGCCTATTGACAGAAAATATGGATCACCTGATGTAGTTAAATCCAACTTAGCTGCAAAACTGATGCTGCCACTACTGCTTGTATTTCGTAAAACCGATATGCTTGTAGCGTAATAATTTGCAACAATAATGTCTGTTTTGCCATCTCCATCTATATCGCCTGTTGTTAACGTTATTGGGTTAGAGCCTGTAGCAATATCTACTTTGGTTGCAAAACTAATGCTGCCGTTACTTCCTGTATTCCTTAAAACAGAAACAGAATTAGAACTATAATTCGCTACTGCTATATCCGGTTTGCCGTCTCCGTCTATATCACTGATTCTAATGCTATAAGGAGCATTGCCACATGTAAAATCCGACTTGGTAGCGAAGCTAATATTTCCACTGCTGCCTGTATTCAGAAATACAGAAACAAGAGCTGCATTATAATCAGCTACAGCTATATCCGGTTTACCATCACCGTCAATATCGCCTATTGCTACACTTTGCGGATAGGTGCTTGAGCCTGTTGATAAATCTACTTTGGCTGCAAAACTTATATTACTACTACTGCTTGTATTCCTGAATACTGATACAGTGTAGGAATTTTTGTTAACAACCGCTATATCAAGTTTCCCATCACCGTCAATATCACCAATTGCTAATGCCACAGGTAACGTACCTGTCGTAATATCAACGTTTGTTGCAAAGCTGATAGTGCCGCTGCTGCCTGTATTACGAAATATTGAAACTGTATTAGTACCATTGATCACTACTAAATCCGGTTTACCATCCCCGTCGATATCACCTGCCAAAATATTACCCGGACTGCTTCCGGTAGTTATATCTGACTTAGCAGCAAAATCACCTGTGGAAATACTACCCTTATTAGGGCTGAATATGGGGTTGAAATTTGCTGTACTATAAGCAGCTAATGCTGTGCCGGTAGTTAACACTGTGATTGGTGCATAAATGGCACCGGTTGGAACAGCAACCGATAAACTGGTCGTCGTGGCGGTACTTACAGTTGCTTTAGTAGCGCCAAAGAAAACAATATTATTAGATGCTGTTGAACTAAAATTGGTACCTGTAATAGTAATTGCGTCTCCAACCATTCCGCTTAAAGGACTAAATGAGCTGATTGTTGGAATATACTGAGGATTATTTCTGTAAAGAGAAGCTGTACTTGCAAACATTCCGCTATTTGAACAAGCTATATCAGGTTTACCATCGCCGTCAATATCACCTATTGCAACCATACCGGGATTCGTAAAACTACCTGTTGCAAAGTCAACTTTGGAAGAAAAACTAATGCTTCCGCTTGTACTTATATTTCGCAAAACTGAAACAGTATTATCAGTGTTATTCACAACAGCCAAATCAGGCTTCCCATCTCCATCAATATCGCCAATTGCTATACCAAGCGGAGCAGTTCCTGCTGTATAATCCGACTTGGCAGCAAAACTAATACTGCCAATACTACTCGTATTTCGTAAAACTGATACAGTATTTGAATTATAATTTGAAAATGCCAAATCTGATTTTCCATCTCCGTCAATATCACCGATTAATATGCTCGATGGGTTAGTGCCGCCTGTAAAGTCTGAGTGAGCTGCAAAATTTATACTACCGCTACTTGTGTTGAGAAAGACAGCAATATTATTCGAAGTATAATTAGCTGCAGCAATATCTGGTTTGCCATCACCGTCTATATCACCAACTGAAACGCTATAAGGATTAGAACCTGAACCGGTCGAAAAATCCGCTTTTGCTGCAAAACTTATGCTGCCTGTGCTTCCATTATTCTTAAACACTGATATCGTATTATCAGTGTAATTCGCAACTGCTAAATCGGGTTTGCCATCTCCGTCAAAATCGCCTATTGCTACACTTTTTGGGTTCGTACCTGTTGTAAAAACAGATCCTGTACTGCTGGCAAAACTAATGGTGCCACTGGTACTGGTATTTAAAAATACTGATACAGTATTGGAACTATAATTTGCAACGGCTATATCAAGTTTACCATCGCCGTCTATATCACCAATCGCCATGTTCTGTGGAGCACTACCCGTTGTAAGATCTACTGCAGTTGCGCTAAAACTGAAACTTCCGCTGCTACCGGTATTTCGATATATAGAAACTTTTAAGGA
>JAGWPQ010000043.1 GCA_028877045.1 Bacteroidota bacterium
GACGATACAGCAAGATTTGTGAACGAAGATACCGTGCTTGCCGTGGTGGAAGAAAATAAGCAGGATGAAAATTATGAGTTGCTGCAAACAAATTTAAAACAGCTTAAAAAACTTCGTTTACTGAATGGCAGGCAATTTAATATTATTGAACTCCCTATGCCGGATAAAGTGATCTATAAAGAACAACGCCTGCCTGCTTCTTACGCTAATTTTTATATTGCCAATGCCGTTGTTGCCGTTCCTGTTTTTAATGATGCAAATGATGAAAGAGCATTGCAGATCATTCAACAATGTTTTCCCAACAGAAAAGTTGTGGGCATCAATTCAACCGATGTTATTTGGGGATTGGGTAGCTGGCATTGTTTAAGTCAGCAGGAACCAGCAGTATAATTTTTGTTTCTCACAACGACGCAATGCGCAACGGTAAATACTTTGCGTCGTCGAGACTTTGCGAGAAAATTTACGTTCAACAAAGTACAAAGTGTTGAAGAGTGCGACGCAACGGCAGCTTAACAGAATTACAAAAGTTGGCTACAAAAAAAATCATCAAAATTCAGTTGGTAACCGAAGAAATTTTTATTCATTAATTTTATTATTCAAAATAATTAAAGATGCCAAACTTATCATCACCGGTTGCGGGTTGTATGCGCTGGGGGAAATGGGGTGCCAACTATTCAACCGCCGAATACAGAAAAATGATCGATGCCTGTTTGCAACACGGCATAACAAGTTTTGATCACGCCGATATCTACGGCGATTATACAACCGAAGAAGAATTTGGCAATGCGCTGAAACAAGCACCGGCACTGCGTTTGCAGATGCAATTGATTTCAAAATGCGGCATTCAGATGCTGACAGATAATCGTCCGCAGCATCAGATAAAATCGTACAACACTTCTGCAAAACATATCATCGAATCAACCGAAAGATCATTGCAGAATCTGGGAACAGATTATCTGGATATTCTATTTATTCATCGCCCTGATCCTTTATTGAATCCTGTTGAAGTTGCAGAAGCCATCACACAATTAAAGCAGCAGGGCAAGATCAAACATTTTGGTGTGTCTAATTTTTTGCCACATCAAACAGAAGCTTTGCGAAAATATATTTCCATCGAATTTAATCAGGTAGAAATTTCAATTATTCATTTAACGCCATTCCTCGATGGCACGTTGGATAATTGTTTGCAACACAATATCAGGCCCATGGCTTGGGCACCGTTGGGCGGCGGCATGTTTACCGACGAAACACATCATCGCTTCAGAAGCATTACTGCCACAGCATTTGAGCTCGCCGAAAAATATAATACGGGCGTTAATCAAATTTTAGTGGCGTGGTTGTTGGCGCATCCTTCCAAGATTATTCCTGTGGTTGGCACCACAAAAGTTGAAAGATTATTGCAGGCTAAAGAAGCAAATAATATTCATCTGACAAGAGAAGATTGGTTTAAACTTTGGGTGGCATCAACGGGTGAAGATGTTGCGTAAATAGTTCATGGGTCATAGTTCATTGGTCATAGACGATTGTTTTAACTATGACCTATCGCCTATGACCCATCAGCACCTAAGAATTAATCATTATTTTTCTTACTCAACTTAACAAATGCGGCTCTTGCCGGTGCCGGAGCA
>JAGWPQ010000408.1 GCA_028877045.1 Bacteroidota bacterium
AGATCATGAATTATCTCTACGAAAAACGTCTTCTCACGATTTGATCAAATAGGCGAACAGCCTCTTTATTATCTCTCCATCCCAGTTTCACTTTTAATTCGCGCTGTATCCAATATTCGGCTTCGGGATAAATAGAAAAGTTATTTATTGTTTTAATGCTGCGTTCGTACATATTTTCATCACCGCGAAATAATTCGCTGATGAATAAATATCGGTCATTCAATCCAATTGCTTTTTTAAGATCACGTACAGGAGAGGATTGTAAAGCGCTGGCCAGTTCTGTTCTTTCTTCTTTCAATTTATCGTTGAAACTTTCCTGTTGCTGCGATATGGTTTCATTTATTTCGGCAATAGGTATTGATTGTTGATGAACCAATGTGGGAATGGTTTCTGCCTGATCGAATAACCAACCACTACCCTCTTGTTTTTTTGAAGTAAAGTTCTTAGGCTGCTTAGTGTCTAAGAAATTAATATCTATATCCGAAACAACAGAAGGGTTAGCATATTTCTCGGCATCTGATAAATGTTGATGCAATTCTTTTACCAACAACTTTGCAGTTATTAATAATTTATCAGCATCTTCATTTTGATCAAATTGTTCTTTTAATTTGATGATCAATGTACCCAGTTTTTCCATCGGATGTAATACATTTGGGGGTTAGATAGTATTGAAGTTTAAAGTTAATAAGCTTTTTCAAACAAACCCAGGATTTAATAATGTTTATAGAACCCAATATGAATGGCGGCCGCAGAGGTTGGATAGAAGTTATTTGCGGAAGTATGTTCAGCGGTAAAACGGAAGAGTTGATACGAAGATTAAAACGAGTAAAGATCGCCAACTTAAAAGTGGAGATATTTAAACCTGCCATTGATATCAGGTACGATGAAACAAAAGTGGTGAGCCATGATGCCAATGCTATTCAATCTACCCCCATAGAAAACTCTCAAACCATTTTATTGCTGTCGCAGGATGTTGATGTGGTCGGAATAGATGAAGCACAATTCTTCGACGACCAGATAATGCATGTGTGCGAAAGCCTTGCCATGCGTGGTGTTCGGGTGATCGTTGCCGGGTTGGATATGGATTATTTGGGCAGGCCTTTTGGCCAGATGCCTAATTTATTGGCTATCGCCGATTATATTACAAAGCTGCATGCCATTTGTGTACAATGTGGAAATATTGCAAATGTTTCGTATCGGAAAACTGCTGAGAGCGGGCAGGTACTGGTTGGTGAGAAAGATATTTACGAACCGCGTTGCAGAGTTTGTGCGCAAAAGGGTGCTGAAGAAAAAGCACACTAACCATTTTATGTTTGCCACAAAGTGAATTCAAGAAACACTTTGAGGCTGCCTTAAAACTTATACACCAGATTATTCGACAAGCTGTAATAGAAATTAAAAATAGGAACTACAGGTATCGAGTTGTAAACACCTGCATACTGCAATTGCAGTGTAAAATGTTTCGAAATATCTACATTAAAATTAACATTGGTGGCAATGCGTGGCTGAAAGAAATCATCAAAGGTGGCCTGGTAAAAAACAGCGATGGCTATGCTGGCATTGTCCGAAACCTTTCCTTCCCATTTTATATAACTGTTGCTTTTTAATAAACTCATTTTTATATCAACAGGGTTTGCGGGGATCTTTACCGAATCAACTGCGGCATAATCCCATGTTTCATTTTCATACATCAGGCCGGTAGCAAAAGTCATCTCCCATTTGCGGCGATGCCAGAAATTGTACCGCATATTCATACCGGTAACAACCCTGCTACGCAATCCGATCTTTGTATCCCAGTTATATTGCACATACGATTCGGCATGCAACTGATCTTTATAATCGTGCCGCCATCTCAGATGCAAATAACCGGTATTTAAAAAGTCCTGTGGCCCATTATAAGTAAACCGATCGCTTGCAGAGAAGATATAAAACTCATGATATTTCTGAAGCGATGCATCCAAGCCGCTGGTGGCATCGTACAGGGTTAATTTTTGTTTGTCTATTTCTAATCCCGAAGTCAGGTCGCCGTCCCATTTAGCTTTGCGGTTGTACGCTGTAGTATCGATCTTATCTACAATAATAATTTGCGCCGATGTTTTTTGCATAGCCGCGGTAAAGCATATCATCATCCATATATTTCTAAAAAGCTTCATCAGAATTAAAATTAAATGAATTAATCTTATGCCACTATTTTTGCAACCGAATATGAAACGCTCATCACTTCAACATATAATGGCACTGATTAAAAAAGATGTGTTGCTCGAAACAAGACAGCAATATACTTTTTACGGGATTCTCTTATATGTTGCATCTACCATTTTTGTTATTTATTTATCGGTAGGACAACCTGATGAAAAAACATGGAACGCTTTATTCTGGATCATCCAGTTGTTTGTATGTGTGAATGCAGTGGCTAAAAGTTTTCTGGCCGAGAACCGAGGACGCATGCTGTACTTCTATTCTATTGCAGGGGCCAGAGATTTTGTGTTGGCTAAATTAGTATTCAATTTGCTGCTGATGTTACTGATGAGTTTATTAAGTCTGGCCGTCTTCACTTTATTATTGGGCAATCCTTTAGAGAATGCATTGGCATTTGTGGGCATCAGTATTTTGGGAGGTGCAAGTTTAAGTTTGGTATTTACATTTCTCGCGGCCATTGCCGCAAAGGCCAATCAGCAGGCTGCTTTAATGGCCATCATGGGATTTCCGCTCATTATACCGCAATTATTATTATTGATGAAAGTCTCTACCGTAGCATTCAGCAGCGTGGTGCAGGGTGGCTTATGGCAAATGGTTTTATTGCTGATCTCTTTGGATGCGATGGTTGCATTACTCGCCGTAATTCTTTTTCCTTTTTTGTGGAAAGATTAGTTGACTCGTTAATCGTTAGTCGGGAGTTTTGAGGCGCTTGTAAGGTGAATTTCAAAAGGAAGTAATAAGACAATAACTTGTTTCCTTCGTATCTCCTTCGGCCATCCTTCGTTCGTGCAGCAGCATATACGAAGCAGTCACGAAAAAGGTATGTCAAACACGAAGAATGTATGGAGTAGGGAGTCAAAAGCCGACACTCTTCAAGCATTGTCTTGTCCAATAAATCCTTCGTGCCCGGGATGACAGCATTGCCCGATTAGAACATTCGTGTGTTCGATATTCTATTTCTAACTAAGCTTTATCCAGATTCTTAGTCAAATGAAAACCAACAAATAATCCTGCTCCTGCCGTGAAGAAAATAATAGCAGGGTAAACAGCATCTTGGTTAAGGGATGAATAAGTTACCAATAACAAAGCCAGAAAAACGCCAACCCCTACGCCCATAAAGAGAAGTGCCAGGTTGAGGATAAATATTTTCCAAACCGGAGTGGCATGATTAGCACCATTCATGAAAATACTGGCATCAACTCCTTTTTCAATAAGTGCCAAACGCTCTTTATTTCTGGTAGAGAGGTAAAGATAGAAAATGCCAAATACGGCAAAGAATAAACTGATTGGGATTAAGATTTCCATAACTGTGTTTTTTTGATTATTTTAATATGTTCAGAATATTTGACGACAGCTTGATTCTTTAGGTTACAAATGGCATGGAATATTTTTAAGTACTAATGTAACCGCCACTTATTTTCTATCGTCTAATGGTTTGTACTATGATTAATTCAGATGATCAGGAATATATTCACAAGGTACTGTCGGGCGATATGAATGCCTTTGCAGTATTGGTTGACCGTTATAAGAATATGGTTTTTAGATTATGCCTGAAAATGATTAACAATAGAGAAGACGCAGAAGAACTGACGCAAGATAGTTTTATCAAAGTATACCGATCACTGAAACAATTTAAGGGTGAATCCAGGTTTTCTACCTGGTTGTATAAAATAGTATATTATACTTGCCTCGACCGGCTCAAAAAGTTGAAAAGAGAAAGGCAGATGGTAACGATCAATACATTTTCGGTAGAACAGATTGCCGCATTGCAAACTGATTTTGAGCAGTTAGAAGAAAAGAAACGCAAAGAACTTGTTCAGGAATGTTTACAGTTATTACCTGAAGAAGACAGTTTTTTATTAACCTTGTATTACTTAGAAGAGCAATCAGTAAAAGAAATCGCACAAATTATTGGTGCTACAGAAAGCAATATTAAAGTGAAACTTTTCAGAAGCAGAAATAAATTGACAACCTTATTACAGGCACAAACAGCCATAATAAACATCAACCATTATGCAACAGAATAATGAAAGCCCCATAGAAAATCTGGTGGAGAAAATGATTAAGGAAATGGCAGCAGAAAAAACTTCTGTGGATTTTACAGCCAAACTCATGATGCGTGTGCAATCTTTACAATCGGAGAAATCCATTTCTTATCAACCATTAATTTCAAAAATGGGCTGGATGCTGATTGCTGTTTGTATAATGGCTTTATTAGGTTTTGTAATAGTTAATGCAGATCAAACAAAATCCGGCTTGCTGAATACTGAAGCCATGAATCATTTCTTACGAAATATGTTACAGGATTTAAACCTGATGCATTCCTCAACAATCAGTATTTATGCGGTGTTATTTAGTACAGTAATGCTGTTTGTGCAAATAAGCATATTGCTCAATCGATACCAAAAACGCTTAAGAATTAATTAGCGCTCCGCACAGTTCTCATGTTGGGCAGGATTTGCAATCACAAGTTTTCGACTCCCGACTCTTGACTCCTCACTCCCGACCTATTCATTTGATTTCTGAACCAGGATCTTCTTGCCAAATATTTTTACACCATTCAATAAGCGTATCGCTTCTTTGGCATCTTCATCGTTGAGCATGGTCACAAAGCCAAAACCCTTGCTTTTCCCGGTTGTCCTGTCTACAATGATCTGCGAAAGTTTTATTTCACCGTATAACTCAAACATTTCTTTCAAATCTGTATTGTCAAAATCGCCCGATAACCCTGCCACAAAAAGTTTCATTACTGTTTTTTTAAATAAAATAGATAGTTATGGCAAAGATTAGTGGTTTTTTGTCAAAATCTCAGTTAATTTAATTTCTCCGGTCTCAGAAAAACAGCGTTCAGCAGTGAAAAATGTTTGACTTTTCGTTTGTTGTTGCTGAAAAACAACAACAGAATTTTGTAATATAATTACTAAAAGACCGTTTTATGTCTTGTGAAAAACGGCACAACGAATGTAGCCAAACCGGTAATGATAATGATGCCGATAAAAAGTTCACGGAATTGTAATGATGAATGTGCATCGGCAGAACGTTGAAAATGTAAAGCGGCATTGACACAGATCAGCGTAAGGATAATGAATAATGCCATATATAAAAACTCTCCTGCCTTTTTTAAATAAGTAAACAATAGATAATAAATAATGCCGCTGGCCAATAATATCAACAGCGATCCAAATATAATGGTCGCTACATTGATCATTGCGGGAGAAAGGCTGAAAAATGTTATTGACCTGAAAATAAAATCATAGGCCAAACATACAATTGTAGATAAGATACCGGCAAATAACCCGGCCTGTATTGATTTTGACAAAACTGTTTGCTGATAAAAATTTTCGTAGTTGTCCATATTGCTTAATATTTTAGAATCTTAAAATTAGACTAAAAAGAATGAGATGCATAAGCAATGCTTGTTGTATGGCTTGCGAAAAGCAGAATTTTTATTGTAGGAATACAACTTTATTTTTTATAATTTCAAATCATCAGCAATTTATTTGGCAAGCTATCAATTGTAAAACAGATCACAGCTATGATAAAAGAATGGATACATCACCCGACTATTTTAACAGGAGAAACTGTAAAACTAGTACCGCTGGAAAAAGTACATTTTGAGGAATTATATACAGCGGCTTCCGACAAAAAACTTTGGGAACATATTCCCACCGACTGTTCGAAACGGGAGACTTTTGATACGGCTTATAATTTTGCGCTGGCAGAAAGAGAAAAAGGAAATCAATATCCGTTTGTGATAGTTCACAGGACCACAAATGAGATCATTGGTTCAACCCGTTTCTTTGAAATATTTCCACTTGATCAAAAATTAGAAATTGGCTGGACATGGCTCGTAGCGAAATATTGGGGAACAGAAATGAATTTTGAATGCAAATTATTATTGCTGACCTATTGTTTTGAAACATTACAAACAAGACGGGTGCAAATAAAAACCGATGCTACCAATCTGCGTTCGCGAAAAGCAATTGAAAAAATAGGCGGGCAGTTTGAAGGCATTTTAAGAAAAGACAGAATAAAAGAAAACGGTGTTTCGAGAAATGCTGCTTATTACAGTATCATCGATGATGAATGGGAAACAGCAAAACAAAAAATTATTTCACAACTTAATGCCAGGAAAAAAGCGCAGGGTTAAGTTGCCACCAAGGTTGCTGTTGTCAACAATCGGTTTTATAATATGCTTATTAATAGCGTTCGTTTGTTGTTGAGAATTCAATAAGAGAAGAAGTTTTATATTACATCTATGAAAAGAATAACCATCATCATTTTTTTATTTTGTGCTGCTTCTTCTATTGCACAAAAAAAAATAACATCAGGCAATCCAATTATCAAAGGTTGGTATGCCGATCCTGAAGCAGCTATTTTCAATAAAACTTATTGGGTTTATCCAACATATTCTGATGCGTATAACAAGCAAGTTTTCTTCGATGCTTTTTCTTCAACTGATCTTGTGCACTGGACAAAACACAAAAATATTTTAGATACTGCTGCCATTAAATGGGCAAAGCGTGCCATGTGGGCGCCTGCCATTATTGAAAAAGATAAAAGATATTATTTCTTTTTTGGTGCTAACGATATTCAAAGCAATAATGAATACGGTGGTATTGGTGTAGCTATTGCAGATAAACCTGAAGGGCCATTCAAAGATTATTTAGGCAAACCACTGATCGATAAATTTTATAATGGCGCACAACCGATCGATCAGTTTGTATTTCATGATACAGATGGTGCGTATTATATTATTTACGGTGGCTGGCAACATTGCAATATTGCCAAACTAAAAAATGACTTTACGGGTATCATACCAATGAATGATGGCACTATGTTTAAAGAAATTACGCCGCAACATTATGTAGAAGGGCCATTCATGTTTGTAAGAAATAATAAGTATTATTTTATGTGGAGTGAGGGCGGATGGACGGGTCCTGATTATTCTGTTGCTTATGCCGTTGCAGATTCTCCTTTCGGTCCGTTTGAAAGAGTTGGTAAAATTTTACAACAGGATTCTTCCATTGCAACCGGCGCAGGCCATCATTCAGTAATGCATGATACAGCAAAAGATCTTTGGTATATTGTTTATCATCGCAGACCATTGGGCGAAACGGCAGCCAATAATCGTGTTACCTGTATTGAACAATTATTTTTTGATGCAAAAGGTTTTATACTTCCTGTTAAACTAAGCTTCGAAGGTGTGCCGCAACAAACTTTAAAATAATTTTCACCGCAGTGTGTATTTTCGCCAATCAGTTTAATGATATGCTTAATAAGCATCTTTCATTATAGTGTCGTTTGTTGTTGGTGAGAACGCAACAATTGCTAAAAGGGTTACTTCTAAAAACGAGAATATCATTATTTAATTACTCGTTGGCGGAGTTATTCTATTATTTGTTTTAGGTATTTTTTTATGTTGACTTTGATTGCGATCTTTAGTATGATCTTTAATAAATAGCTGGAAATAAGATTTACCGTTGCCGAATTAATCTATTTCTTAATTTTTAGTTATTTGTGTGATCCTTAATAAAATTCGGTACGTACAAGAGTGCGATTCTTCCACTGGAAGAATCAGGGGCAACAGGCGATGCCATAATTACTGCAGTCCATCAACCAAAAACAAATCTATTTCTCTTATTTTTACCGAATGGAATTGATCGACCCCCTGGTAGAGAAATATGCAATGCAAATCACTTCGGCTGATGATGCTGTTTTGCAGGAAATTCATGCGCACACTTTACAAACACACCCACAGGCACACATGCTCAGCAGCAGCGTGCAGGGGAAATTTTTATCGTTCCTCAGTACTATTATACAACCAACTTACGTTTTAGAGATAGGAACATTTACCGGTTACAGCGCTTTATGTCTGGCGGCAGGATTAAAAGCCGGCGGCGAATTGCATACGCTGGAATTAAGAGAAGAAGACGCGGCAACAGCCCGGAAAAATTTTAGCAATTCGAAATATAACAAGCAAATACATTTGCACACCGGAAATGCGCTGGAAATTATCCCAACATTGAATTATAAATGGGATCTGGTTTTCATTGATGCCGATAAAATAGGGTATATCGATTATTACGAAATGGTATTAGCCAATTTGAATACAAACGGACTGATCATAGCGGATAATGTTTTGTTTCACGGACAAATTTTTGAAGAGCCCGTAAAAAATAAAAGTGCCATTGCCATTAAAAAATTTAATGAGCATGTGGCCGCAGATGAAAGAACCGAACAGGTTTTACTAACCATGC
>JAGWPQ010000409.1 GCA_028877045.1 Bacteroidota bacterium
CAGGATGTTTAAGCGAACGTTACCGCAACGATCTCGAAACCGAAATGCCCGATGTGGATGCGTGGTTTGGTACATTGGAACTGCCGCTCATCTTACGGCAATTTGATGCCGATTATAAAAGCGAATTATTGGGTGAACGTTTATTAAGTACGCCCAAACATTATGCTTATTTAAAGATCAGCGAAGGTTGTAACCGCACCTGTTCGTTCTGTGCCATACCCTTGATGCGTGGCCAACACATCAGCAAACCCATCGAAGAATTGGTGAAGGAAGCCGAAAGCCTTGTGCAGAAAGGCGTTAAAGAGATCATGCTTATTGCACAGGAATTGACTTATTATGGTTTGGATATTTATAAGAAACGTTCACTACCCGATCTGTTAAATGCATTGGCCGATGTAAAAGGAATTGAATGGATACGGTTGCATTATGCCTATCCATCAAAATTCCCTTTGGAGATTTTAGATGTGATGCGTGAACGCGATAATATTTGCAAGTACCTCGATATGCCTTTGCAACACGCAAGCAATAATATGCTTGCCGCGATGAAAAGAAATATCACGAGGGAAGAGATGAGTGTTTTAATAAAGCAGATACGCGAAAAAGTTCCGGGCATTTGTTTGCGCACTACTTTGATCGCAGGCTTCCCCGGCGAAACAGAAGATGATGTGGAAGAACTGAAAGAGTTTTTAAAAGAACATCGTTTCGACAGGGTAGGTATATTCTCTTACAGTCACGAAGAAAATACTTCGGCACATTTATTAGAAGATAATATTTCACAGGAAGAAAAGGAATTGCGTGCACAGGAAATAATGGAAGTGCAGCAGGAAATTAGTTTGGAAAAGAACCAGGAGAAAGTGGGTAAGATATTAAAAGTGATCATCGATAAAAAAGAAGCGGGCCGTTATCTGGGTCGTACCGAATTTGATAGTGTGGAAGTAGATAATGAAGTGGTGATCCATTCAAAAAAGAAATTAGTGATCGGTGATTTTGTGAATGTAAAAATTACCAAAGCCTACGATTACGATATTGAAGGCGAAATTGTTTAATAAAGGAACAAGAATCAAGGTACAAGGCACAAGGCGTCTTTTAACTTGAATCTTGTACCTTGAACCTTGTTTCTTCTTCTAACTGATTTGCTTATACGTCTTGGGTGTTTTGCCCGTTATCTTCTTAAACACTTTATTGAAATTAGAAAGGTTATTAAATCCAACACGATAACAAACTGCTGTTACCGGGATATCTTCATTCATTAATAACTGGCAGGCATTGTTGATGCGTATCTCATTCAGAAAATGAACGTATGTTTTGCGTGTCCTTGTTTTAAAATATTTACAAAATGCTTCGGGTGTAAGGTTGGCAACAGAGGCGATCTCATTGAGTTTGATGGAGCGGTGACTTTCCTTAAAAATAAATTCAAGTATATTATTCAAACGATTGCCGTCGAATGTTTTGATAGATCGTTGCATCGTTATCTTCGACAATGGCTTCAGGTCTTTCTTGTTCGATAATAGTTTTATTATTTCAATAAAGAGTAACAGTTTATCGAATCCATCTGCATCAGCTATCTGCACTAATTTGGTCTTTAATGCTTCTTTCTTTCTTCCTGTTATTTTAAAACCGCCATTGCTGTTGCGAAAGAAAGATTGAAATGATTTTATTTCAGGCGCTTGCCAGAAGGCTTTACCAAGTGTGTTTTCGCTAAAGAAAACAGTAATACTCTCAGCTTGTTTCTTCCTTCGGAAATAAGAAGCATCATTCCTTAATACATGTGGTTGATTAGAACCAATCACATACACATCACCTTCGGTAAAACGTCCCACATGATCGCCTGCGATCATCGTGCCTTCACTTTTAATGATAAGCGTTAACTGTATCTCTTCGTGCTGATGCAGGTGGTTATAGAAATGCGGCACTTTGTCTACCTGAACATGAATGGCATCTTTTCCTGTGTGCGGTATTTTAAAAGGAATTACTTTCATTTATAATTAATTAATCATTCTGTCGTAAAAATACTGATAAACAGGATAAAATAGTATCAGTATTGATTAATTACAGCAAATACGGGCACACAATTATGGATTAGATTTGTTGTACAAAAAAAATGTTATGCAATTTAAATGGAAGGGTGTTTTTCCAGCGCTTACAACAAAGTTTACTGCAAATGACGAATTAGACTTTGCTTTATTCGAAAAGAACCTGAACGAACAATTGGATGCCGGTGTTAACGGGATCATTCTGGGCGGAACATTAGGTGAGGCAAGTGTTTTAACTACCGATGAAAAAGAAAGGTTGGTAAAATTTGCGATAGAAAAAGTAAATAATAAAGTTCCTGTTGTGTTGAACATTGCCGAGGGTTCAACACGCGAAGCATTGCAGCAGGCTGCTTATGCAAAAGCATGGGGCGCAAAGGGGATCATGATATTGCCGCCGATGCGTTATAAAAGCGATCACAGGGAAACTGTTACTTATTTTAAAACAGTGGCCGATTCAACTGATCTGCCTATCATGATCTATAATAATCCGGTGGATTATAAAATTGAGGTAACATTAGATATGTTTGATGAATTGCAATCCTGCAAAAATATCAATGCAATAAAAGAATCAACAAGAGATATAACAAATGTTACCCGGTTAAAAAATCGTTTTGGAGATCGGTATAGCATATCATGTGGTGTTGACCCTTTAGCATTGGAAGAATTGGTGGCCGGTGCCGATGGCTGGGTGGCTGGATTGGTTTGTGCCTTTCCGCGTGAAACCGTTGCTGTGTACCGGTTAGCAAAGAGTGGCAAACTGGATGAAGCTTTAAAAATATATCGTTGGTTCATGCCATTATTGGAATTGGATATTCATCCTAAATTGGTTCAATATATTAAACTCGCCGAAAAACAAGCGGGCATCGGATCGGAATATGTGCGTGCACCAAGATTAATTTTAGAAGGTGAAGAAAGAAAACGAATTTTAAAGATCATTGACGATGGTATTGCAACAAGACCATCCTTACCCGAATATTTTAATTTGAATGTATGATAAATAATTTTCCGGAAGCAAGTGCGGCAGAGATTGATGAAGTGATGCAACGATCCTTACTTGCATTTCATCAATACAAAAATATTTCATCCGAAGACAGGGCATTGTTCTTAGAAACTATTGCAAACGAAATAGAATTTTTAGGCGATGCATTGATCGATCAGGCAGCAGCCGAAACTAATTTACCTGCTGCAAGATTGATTGGTGAAAGAGGAAGAACAACATCGCAGTTAAGAATGTTTGCTGCTATGCTGCGGGAAGGAAGTTGGGTTGAAGCAAGTATTGATACAGCTATTCCCGATAAAAATCCTCCCAAGCCCGATCTGCGCAAACTATTGATACCATTGGGTCCTGTAGTAGTGTTTGGGGCAAGTAATTTTCCTTTTGCCTATTCAACAGCAGGTGGCGATACAGCCAGTGCATTGGCTGTTGGTTGCCCTGTGGTAGTAAAAGCGCATCCGGCACATGCCAAAACATCGCAAATGGTATTTGAAGCTATAGAGACTGCCATCGCAAAGGTTAAAACACCGAAATATGTTTTCCAACACTTGCATGGCAGTTCTTTTGAAACCGGGAAATTAATAGTGCAGCACGATGCAACTGCTGCTGTTGGTTTTACAGGTTCATTCGCCGGTGGTAAAGCATTGTATGATTATGCTGCTGCGAGAAAAAATCCTATTCCTGTTTTCTCTGAAATGGGAAGTATCAATCCGGTTGTGTTGCTTCCCGATACTTTAAAAATAAATGCAGCAAGTGTTGCAAAACAATATGCTGCTTCCATCACATTGGGCATGGGACAATTTTGTACCAATCCCGGTTTGTTGATTGCAGTGGAATGTGATGGATTGAATTCGTTTATTGAAACATTATCCGATGAAATTGAAAAAGTAATTCCTGCAAATATGTTGCACGCAGGGATTCATTCGGCCTATTATAAAAAGATGCATGATGCATTGGCGCAAAAAGGAGTTGCGTTGATAAAACAATCATCTGCTAAAACGGAACAGTTACAGGCATTGCCAACTGTGGCAACTGTCAGCGGCGAAATATTTTTGCAAAACAGTTTGTTGCACGAAGAAGTATTTGGCCCTTATTCTTTGTTGGTAGTTTGTAAAAATGTGGATGAATTAATTGAAGTATGGAAATCAGTACGCGGACAATTAACTACTTCATTAATGGGCACTGACAAAGATTTTACAGATCATCATTCATTGATACAAGTTGCAGAAACCATTGCAGGAAGAATTGTTTTTAATAATGTGCCAACGGGTGTGGAAGTTTGTCCGAGCATGATGCACGGCGGGCCTTTTCCTGCATCAACCGACAGCAGGTTCAGTGCGGTAGGAATTGATTCGGTGAAACGTTGGGTGCGACCGGTGTGTTATCAAAATTGTCCGCAACAATTATTACCTGTGGAATTGCAGAATGATAATCCAAAAAATATTTGGCGTTTGCTGAATAACAATTGGACAAGAGATAATGTTAAGTGAATGATGTCACCCTGAGGTACTCGAAGGGTGAATTCAATAAATGAAATTTTCGTTATCATGCTTCGAGAACCTCAGCATGACATTGAACTTTGAATGTAGATGAGATGTCATCCTGAGGCACTCGAAGGGTGAATTCAATAAATGAGGTTTTCGTTATCACGCTTCGAGAACCTCAGCATGACAACAACTTTTGTTGAATAAAGAACAGAACGATGAAGGGTGCGACACAACAGGTGTTGCACAGAATTGATAAAGCTCG
>JAGWPQ010000410.1 GCA_028877045.1 Bacteroidota bacterium
AGGATTTTTCACTTACTCTTTATTATGGGGTATCAATCATAAATTATTGGATAGAAATAAATACCGGCCAGTTATTCAAAGATCATGGAAAGCATTAACCGAGGCTGTCCATGAAGATGGTATGTTGGGATATGTGCAGCCTATCGGCGCGGCACCAAATACTGTAACCGCCGGCAGCACAGAAATTTATGGTGTGGGCGCATTTTTATTAGCCGGTACTGAGTTGTACAGATGTATGAAGCATTAATGATGCGCAGTTCGTTGCATTCATTGTTACTATAAAACCGGATAGGAACTAAAGCTTTGGATTGATGCTTGCTTAAAATATTTTTGATCCAATAATATTTTTCTTCTCTATTGAAAAAAACTGCTTCCTAAAAAGTGAAATTATCCGATTAAATATGTTAACCCTTGATTTATAGTATCGCATAGATCGCTTACCTTCTTTTGCCGGCACATTGTTTTGAATTGATCTCTTATGATTTTATAATCATTATGTATCGGGCATGGGTGTGTAGCAGAACATTTGCTCAATCCTAATCCGCATTGATCAAAAACATCTTCTCCATCAATGGCATCAATTATGTTTAAAATTGGCTGATTCTTCTGCTTTTCATTGATATAAAATCCGCCGGTTGGGCCTTTGGCACTATTGATCACTTTTTCTTTCACAAGAGTTTGCAGCAACTTTCCTACCGTATGTTCACTGGCATTAATGAACTCTGCAATTTCTTTTATACTGGCTTTCTCTTCTGATTCGGAATTTGAAGCAAGATATATTACTGCTTTAATGGCTGTTTTACAAGTAAGACTAAGCATTTATCTTTCATTTAAAAATTCATGTCCTTCTTCTGAGATCATTTCATGATTCCATGCCGGCTCAAAAGTTAATTCTATTGCTGCATCACATTTCGGGAAAGTAAAATTCAATGTTTCTTTCACGGCATCGGTTATAGATTCGCCCATCGGGCAAAATTGTGTTGTAAGCGTCATCCTGCAAAAAATTTTTCTTTCTGTTTCATCAAAATCCAATTGATAAATCAAACCCAGATCCACAACATTCAATCCTATCTCGGGATCCATCACATTTTGCAAAGCCGCCAATGCCACTGTACATTTTATATTGTTATTGGTGATCACATTCATAATGACTTGGGTTTATGCATCAGCAATTTTATTACATTCCAGTTATACAACAAAGAAGCGAGTAATAATAATACAGATGCAGTTTGTAAAATAAATGTGTATTGAAGCAGAATACCTGCGGTAAATAACACAAACCCGAAAATGTAAACTACGCTCATCCATTTAAAAACAGTATTGCTGAACAAGTCTTTTGGATTGGGTGTTTTCCCTTTTCCCGACAGATGATGATATACTTTATTCCATACAATAAACGGTAAAGTTTTAAAGGTCATACCTAAAATGATCGCAGTGATCCATCCAAAAAAAATAATGAATCCATAACTGATGACCAGGCTGGTATTTTCTTTGGTTGTCAGGACAAGTAACGCGATAATTATTACAAGAAAGATAGCGGGCAGCAACATCATAAGTACCGACAGTATGGACACTTTCATTTGTTCGTCAACTTTTTTACGTATGCGTTGCTTATACGACTTATAACAAAAATCAGCAAACAGAACGATGGCTGCTGTTACGGCAAGCAGCGGAATGATCAACAGTAATTTATTGTACGAATATAAAAAAATGAAGATGAATGTTAACAGTCCTCCGTTAATCAATCCATAGATCCACCAAAGCCGGCGTGTATTGTTGTATTTGGAAATAAGAAACATCGGTATCAACCTTGAGCCAACGCCAATTACCAATAATAAAAACCATCCGACAATACCAACATGAGCATGCAAAGGAAGATAGTCCAAAGAATTTTTGAGCAACAAAGGATATGTAAAATTAAATACCAGCAGCAAGCCAATAATAGTGGTGGTCAATAACCAGATGGCTGCAGTAAAAACAAAATAAGCATGTACGTTTTCATGTTTACTTTTTAGCATGCTTACTGCAAGATTAATAAGATAAGCGATGATGGCTAAGTTAATTAATATGCCTGCACATTGGGTATGCAAACCCATGTCAAAAACGTAAAACCCATATCCTAATACCGGGATGCCTACTGCTGCTGATATGAAGGAAATAATTGCCAGTTTATTGCTGTACAGTTTACCTTCAATCAATACAGGAACCAATTGATGGCTGGCGCCGAGAATCATCATCGTACCCCATCCGAGAGACATGATATGTGTAATGGCCAATGTATGCGGATGGAAATAATGTTTTGTAAGATCACTTGCAGAAAATAATAAAAGAATGGTGGCAACAAGGAAAGCGAAAGCTGCATAGCCATAAAATGGCAGTACCACTTTATAAGAGGTAGTTATTGTTGTATCGGTATTTCCGGTTGTTGCAAACATATCAGTCTTTATAGATCAACAGATGCACTTCAGTATCACTGATCTCTTTAATACGGTAATTGAAATGTTGCTCTTCTAATTCTGGTAAAAGAAAAACAGGAATGCGTTTATGATACACAAACAAAGCTTTATCGGCAGGTAAAGTTTCCAATGCTTCAAGTATGGTATGCATGGGTAACGGCATTTCCAAAGCTCTCACATCAACAGTTTCAAGTTTACCGCTAAACCGATTCGCTATTGCATCCCAGTCTTCTGTGCGATCATTTTTTTCATCTTTAAAAGATAATGTCTTATCTGTTTTCTTATAAAAATAGGTGTTCACCAATTCATCATTTATCTTTTCTGAAAACGATTCAAAACCTTGTTTGCCGAGCAGGTGCATCAATGGAACAGGCTCAAAACTATTAATGATTTTAAGTACACATCCTGCTTTCAAATCTTTCACACTTTGCATAATTATATTCAGCGGGTCTTTGCCCGTTTCAAAAACAGGACGCACATCCAATTCAATAATTTTATCAGCAGATATATTTTTCATGAATTCGGAAACCGGTTTATTCTCATCATCCATATTTGTTGCAACCGTAGCTTTATCAATTTCAAAACCCAATGGTTTTAATTTACTGAAAAAATCATCCACACTGCAACCACCCAATTTAGAAGCCATAG